>JAEKMB010000058.1 GCA_019508105.1 Alphaproteobacteria bacterium | reverse complement strand
CGCGCCTGATGGAAGTCAAAGGCGTTGGCGAAAGCGTGGTGCAGCTTTTGAAGATCGTGGAAGCGGCGGCGCACCGCTCGGCCAAGACACATGTGATCGGCCGCCATGTCCTGTCATCCTGGACGGCGCTGCTGGACTACTGCACGGCGGCGATGGCGCGGGTGACCAATGAGGAATTCCGCGTCCTGTTCCTGGACCGCAAGAATGTGCTGATCGCCGACGAGGTGCAGAACAGGGGCACGGTGGATCATACGCCGGTGTATCCGCGCGAGATCGTCAAGCGCGCGCTGGAGCTGTCGGCCTCCTCCGTCATCCTGGTGCACAATCATCCTTCCGGCGATCCCACCCCGTCCAAGGCCGACATCGCCATGACCCGCGAGGTGGCGGCCGCCGCCAAGGCGCTGGGCATTGCGGTACATGACCATCTGGTGATCGGCCGCGGCGGTAACGCCAGCTTCAAGTCCTTGGGATTGCTGTAGAAATCAGCGCTTTCACGGGCGCATCATCCGCGCTAGAAGCAACGGTAACACGCACCGGTGACTTCCCATGATCCCCCGCTATGCCCGCGAGCAGATGGTTTCGATCTGGTCGCCCGAGACGAAATTCCGCATCTGGTTCGAGGTCGAGGCGCATGCCACCGACGCGCTGGCCGAGCTGGGCGTGGTGCCCAAGGAGGCCGCGAAGAAGGTTTGGGAAAAAGGTAGGGATGCCAAGTTCGACGTGGCGCGGATCGATGAGATCGAACGCGAGGTCAAGCATGACGTCATCGCCTTTCTGACCCATCTGTCCGAGATCGTCGGCCCCGAAGCGCGTTTTGTGCATCAGGGCATGACCTCATCCGATGTGCTGGACACCTGCCTGAATGTGCAACTGGCCCGCGCCGCGGACCTGTTGATCGCCGACACCGACGCCCTGCTGGCGGCGCTCAAGACGCGCGCCCTGGAATACAAGATGACGCCCACTATCGGGCGCAGCCATGGCATCCATGCCGAGCCCACCACCTTCGGCGTCAAGCTGGCCACTTATTACGCCGAGTTCACCCGCGCCCGGGCGCGGTTGGTGACGGCGCGCGCCGAAATCGCCACCTGCGCCATTTCCGGCGCGGTTGGCACTTTCGCCAATATCGATCCCAAGGTTGAGGAACATGTCGCCAAGGCGATGGGGCTTTCCGTCGAGCCGGTTTCCACCCAAGTGATCCCACGCGACCGCCATGCCGCCTATTTCGCGGCGCTCGGTGTCGTGGCGTCTTCACTGGAGCGGCTGGCGGTGGAGATCCGCCATCTGCAGCGCACCGAAGTTTTGGAAGCGGAAGAGTATTTCTCGCCGGGGCAGAAGGGCTCCTCGGCGATGCCGCACAAGCGCAATCCGGTGCTGACCGAGAATGTCACCGGCCTGGCCCGCATGGTGCGCTCCTATGCTTTGCCCGCGATGGAAAACGTGGCGCTGTGGCATGAGCGGGACATTTCGCATTCCTCGGTGGAACGTTACATCGGCCCCGACGCCACCATCACTCTGGACTTCGCGCTGGCGCGCATGACGGGGGTGATCGAGAAGCTGTTGGTCTATCCCGAACGCATGCAGAAGAACCTGGATGCCACCCATGGGCTGGTGCACAGCCAGCGGGTGCTGCTGGCCCTGACCCAGGCGGGTCTGGCGCGCGAGGACAGCTACCGTCTGGTTCAGCGCAACGCCATGCGCGCCTGGAACGGCGAGGGCAATCTCCTGGACCTGCTCAAGGCCGACCCCGACGTGTCGAAGGCGCTGCCGGCGGAAAAACTCGAGGCCATGTTCGACCTCGGCTATCACCTCAAACAGGTGGACACCATCTTCGCCAGAGTCTTCGGAAAATAGGCGCCCGCTTACTTCGCCAGCGCGTCTACCGCCGTCTGCAGGCATTCGCGCATTTTGTCGCGGATCACCGCATCGGGCACCGAAGCATCCAGTTCCGAACGCAGCTTGCGGAAGACATCTTCGTCGCCCGCTTCCTGGAAATCGGCGGCGATCACGCTGCCGATAAAGTCTTCGGCGGCGGCGCCGGAAAGGCCCTTTTTCTCGGCCGCCCAAGCGCCCAGCAGGCGGTTGCGCCGGGCTTCCACCTGAAAGCGCAGTTCCGCGTCATGCGCCCATTTGGCTTCAAAGCCCTTGCGGCGGTCATCCATTCCCGTGGCCATTCTTAACTCCCTGTAATCGTTTGATATTCCGGTGGCGCCCCAACATCATAGCAAGATTGCGCCATGTTGTTCCCAGGATGTGGGTATGCGGCGTCAAAACATTGCCGCAGCCGCAGCCAATCCGGTAAGTTTCAATCCCACGGGGCCGCGGGCGGAGCCGCCCTTACTTTGAGGACAATGCCATGAAGCGCCGCCGCGTCATCTACGAAGGCAAGGCCAAGATCCTTTACGAAGGCACCGAGCCGGGCACCGTCATCCAGTATTTCAAGGACGACGCCACCACAGGAAATGGCGCCAAGAAGGACACCATCGAGGGCAAGGGCGTCCTCAACAATCGCATCAGCGAATATCTGATGACCCAGCTGGCAGGGATCGGCGTGCCCACCCATTTTGTGCGCCGCCTGAACATGCGCGAGCAGTTGATCAAGGAAGTGGAGATCATTCCCCTGGAAGTGGTGGTGCGCAATGTCGCCGCCGGCTCCATGTCCAAGCGGCTGGGGATCGAGGAAGGCACCGCGCTGCCCCGCTCCATCATCGAATATTATTACAAGAATGACGGGCTGAACGATCCCTGGGTCAGCGAAGAACACATCACCGCCTTTGGCTGGGCCAGCCCTCAGGACCTGGACGACATGGTCAACCTCACCATCCGGGTCAACGACTTCCTGTCGGGACTGTTTTTGGGCGCCGGCATCAAGCTGGTGGATTTCAAGCTGGAGTTCGGGCGGCTGTGGGAAAACGACTATATGCGCATCGTGCTGGCCGATGAGATCAGCCCGGACAATTGCCGGCTGTGGGACGTGAACAGCAATGAGAAGCTGGACAAGGACCGTTTCCGCCGCGACATGGGCGGCGTGATCGAAGCCTATAGCGAAGTCGCAAGGCGCTTGGGAATCATGCCCGAATCGGTGCAAGGCGAGAACAAAGGTCCCGTCCTGGTACAGTGAGTCCTGCCGTGAAAGCCCGCGTCTTCATTACCCTCAAAAACGGTGTCCTGGACCCGCAAGGCAAGGCCATCGGCCATGCCCTGAACGGGCTGGGCTTTGCGTCGGTCGGCGAAGTGCGCCAGGGCAAGGTGATCGACCTGGAACTGGCCGGCAGCGATGCCGAAAAAGCCAGGACCGAGCTCAAGGCGATGTGCGAAAAGCTGCTCGCCAACACCGTCATTGAGAAATATGAGATTGAGTTGAAGTAGCAACTGGCCGGGCCCATTTTCGATGGAAACCGGCATCTTCAACACTGGTGGGGCCGGCCATGGAGAGAATGGAATGAAATCCGCCGTTATCGTTTTCCCGGCCTCCAATTGCGATCGCGACGCCAAGGTGGCGCTCACGCAGATGACCGGCAAGGCGCCCGCCATGGTGTGGCACCAGGACAGCGAATTGCCGGACGTGGATCTTGTGGTGCTGCCGGGCGGTTTTTCCTACGGCGATTACCTGCGCTGCGGCGCCATGGCCAGCCAGTCGGCGGTGATGAAAAGCGTCAAGGCGCATGCCGACAAGGGCGGCATGGTGCTGGGGGTGTGCAACGGTTTTCAGGTCCTGACCGAAAGCCACATGCTGCCGGGCGCGTTGATGCGCAATGCGGCGCTGAAATTTGTCTGCAAGCCGGTGGGGCTGGAAGTGCAGGAAACCCAGTCCGGCTTCACCCGCAAATATGAAAACGCCCAGCGCGTCACCTTTCCGGTGGCGCATGGCGAAGGCAGCTATTTTGCCGATGAAGACACGCTGGACCGGCTGGAAGGCGAGAACCGGGTGGCCTTCCGTTATGCCAAGGGCGAGAACCCGAACGGTTCGGCGCGCGACATCGCCGGCATCCTCAGCGAAAAACGGAATGTGCTGGGCCTGATGCCCCATCCCGAACGGGTGGTGGATGATGTGCTGGGCGGCACCGACGGCCGCGCCCTGTTCCAAAGCTTGATCGAAGCCTTGTCCTGACATGACCCAGATCACGCCTGATATGGTCCGGGAGCACGGGCTTTCGGATGCCGAATATAAGCGCATCCTGGAGTTGATGGGGCGCGAGCCGTCTTTCGTGGAGCTGGGCATCTTTAGCGTGATGTGGAGCGAGCATTGCTCCTACAAGTCCACCCGCGCCCATCTCAAGAAATTGCCGACCAAGGCGCCCTGGG
>JAEKMB010000057.1 GCA_019508105.1 Alphaproteobacteria bacterium | reverse complement strand
CCACGCTTCGTGCCGGTCGCTCGGTGGAAGGCTTGCATCAGCTCAGGGTGGCGTTCCGCCGGCTGGAAGTGGCGCTGGGCGCCTTCGGGCAGGAGTTCGGCCAGGATTGGCTGGAGGAATTGCGCGGCCGCGCCAAAATACTGGCCGGCCGTCTGGCGCCCGCCCGCGACCTCGACGTGTTTGTCGGCAAGCTGCTGGAGGACGCGCCCGAATCCGTTGTCCATGACGGGCTGGCGGCACTGCGCAAGCGGGCGGAACAAGCGCGCGACCAGGCTTGGACAGCGGCGGCGGCCTGCATCGCCGGGGGCGATTTTGAGCTTTTCCTGGACGATGTCGCGGCCCTGGCGGCGTCGCAATTGCCGCTGACCCGCGACAAGCGCCTGCCGCGAGCGGCGCGCCGCATGCTGGACCGCCAGGCGGCGCGGGTGAAAAAGCGCGGGCGTGGCGCGCGCAGCGCTGAGGAAGCCGATCTGCACCGGCTGCGTATCGCCCTCAAGAAGCTGCGCTACACCGCAGAGTTCTTCGCCCCCATCTACCGCAAGTGCAAGGTCAAGGCTTACTTGAAGAAATTGCGCGCCCTGCAAAATCACCTGGGTGACTTGAACGACGCCGCCAATGTCCGCAGCGTAGTGACGGAACTGTTGCGCGACAAGGTCCGGAAGGACGAAGACGCGCCCATGCGTTATGCCGCCGGCGCCATGGTGGGCTGGTACGCGGCGCATACCCCCAACGCCATCAGCCGCGCCTTGAAGCGCTACAGGAAATTCCGGCGCGTCAGCCCCTTCTGGAGATAGCCTCTCTCCATGACCGGCTTGGTGGGTAGCGACAGCGTACGAACGCCATCCAGAAGATCAAGCGTTGGCGCTTGTTGCCCTGGATGGGCGGGTCAAGCCCGCCCATAGAGAGTTAAAGAGAAGAGAAATCCAGATTGAGCATGTCGATCTTCGCCGCGCCCTGGCTATCCAGCGACAGCAACATAATCTTGGACAGATCCAGCCCGGCCGGCATCGGTGTCGCCATGTCCCAGCCGGTCGCCAGGGTATAGGCGGCGCGCACCACGCCGGTATGGGTCACGGCAACGGCGTCGCCGGCGCCCCGCGCCACATCCGTCAGGAAATCCGCTACCCGCGCATTCAAGGCACCGGTGGTTTCGCCGCCGCCGGGACGAAAAGCGGCGCCCTCTCCGGCGCGGGCGAACGCGTCGGTGCCATGGCGTGTCCGGATCTCGTCCAGGCTCAGGCCCTCCCAGATGCCCCAATGCTGTTCCATCAACCGCGGATCGAAGATGACATCGGTCAACCCCAACGCCTCAGCCGTCTGGCGGGCGCGCAGCAAGGGGCTGCAATAGCTGCGCTGGAAAGCCAGCGGCAGGCGCAAGTCCGACATCTTGGCAAGGCCTGCTTCACTCAGGGGGATGTCGGTATGACCCTGAACGCGCCCGGCCGCATTCCATTCCGTCGGGCCGTGACGAAGCAAGGCGAGCTTCAAAGCTTGAACTCCACCACCACCGGCACATGGTCGGAAGCCTTCTGCCAACCGCGCATCTTCTTGACGATCTTGTGCGAGGCGTGAGCGCCCTTCAGGCCCGGACTGGCCCAGACATGGTCCAGGCGGCGGCCTCGGTCGGAGGCCTCCCAGTCGGCGGCGCGGTAACTCCACCAGCTATAGATTTTCTCCTGCGGCGGAATGAAGTGTCGGGTGGTGTCGATCCAGTCGAGAGCGGCTCGCGCTTCGCCCAACAACTGGGTTTCCACCGGCGTATGGCTGACAATGTCCAGAAGCTGCTTGTGGCTCCAGACATCATTTTCCAGCGGCGCCACATTCAGGTCGCCCACCAGGATGACAGGATCGGTTTTGGATTTGCGCCTGGCGAAGAACTTTTCCATCGCCGCCAGGAAGTGCAGCTTGTGGGCGAACTTTTCATTCCTGGCGGGATCGGGAATATCGCCGCCGGCCGGCACATAGAAATTGTGCAGCTCCACGCCATTGTCCAAGGTCACGCCCATATGGCGGGCATGGCCTTCGCGGCAAAAATCCTGCACGCCAGTTTCGCGGAACGGCTTTTTCGCCAAGATTGCCACCCCGTGATAGGCCTTCTGGCCGTGGATCGCCTGATGGACATAGCCCAGCTTGCGAAAGGGCTCCGCCGGAAACAGCTCGTTCAGCACCTTGGTTTCCTGCAGGCACAGAATGTCCGGCTGCTCGTCGCGCAGAAAGCGGGTCACCAGATGGATGCGATGTCGCACCGAATTGATGTTCCAGGTCGCGATTTTCAACGCTGCTGTTCCTTCCCTGCAAAGACCAAGGCCATACGCGCAACTTAATTGCTAATATAGGTATTTCAAATAGTTACCGCCACATTTTGCCCCAATTCCTTAGCAAAACGCATAGCTAGCATTCATTGATTCGCAACCCTTAGGAGAATATATCGCACTGCAACAAAGAAGTTCCTCGCAAGGGAGAAAATACAATGCAAGGTACCTTGCGTAACACGATAGCTTGCGATACAAGTCACTTCGTCATTTCAAAGGAGAATCCCATGACCCACTTCCGCATTCAGATCCCGCAACAGAACAGCTTCAATAATCTGGTCGCCGAAATTTTCCAGGTCGCCACCATTACCTTGGTCGGCGTTCTCGGCATCATGACCGTCGCCGCGACGATCTAACGGCGGAGGCGTCCGCCAGGGGCCATCGTGCCCCGACGGCGGAGCCGCCCGTTAAATAGGGCCGGTGGCCAGAGGCCACCGCGCCCGCGGCGAGGTCGACAGCGCATCGCCCGCGCCGCCGGCCGACAACCGTTCCACCCCCGCCCAGGCAATCATCGCCGCATTGTCGGTGCAGAGCCTGGGGGGTGGAATGAGGGCGATGAAATCCTCTTCCGCACAAAGCCGGTTCAGGCCGGCGCCGATCGCCTGGTTGGCGGCGACGCCGCCGGCCACCACCAGTCTGTTGCCTTGGACCCCTTGCGGAAAATCGCGGCGGAACATTTCCATCGCGAGGCGCGTGCGGTCGCGCAGAATGTCGATCACCGCCGCCTGGAAACTGGCCGAGGCATCTTCCACGCTGATACCCGTTTGTGCCAATTGGCGCAGGGCTGTCTTCAAGCCTGAAAAGGAAAAATCCGCGCCGGCGCGGCCTGACCCCCTCTTTCCTAAAAGAGGACGCGGCAGGTCGTAAGCGCGCGGGTTACCGTTCTTGGCGGCCGCTTCCACCGCGGGGCCGCCGGGATAGGGCAGGCCCAATATCTTCGCTGTCTTGTCGAAGGCCTCGCCCACCGCATCGTCGATGGTTGAACCGTAGAGGCGAAAGTCCGCGACCCCGCCCACGCCGACAAGCTGGCAATGGCCGCCCGATACCAGAAGCAGCAGGAAGGGAAATTCCACGCCATGGGTCAGCCGCGCCGTCAGCGCATGGCCCATCAGGTGATTGACCGCGATCAGCGGCTTGGCCCCCGCTAGCGCCAGTGCCTTGGCGGTGGTCAGGCCCACCATCACCCCTCCGATCAGGCCCGGGCCGGCGGTGGCGGCGATGCCGTCCAGCTCGCCAAGGCCGATTTTGGCCTCCGACAAAGCCCGCGCGATAATCCCGTCCAGGATTTCCAGATGGGCGCGCGAGGCAATTTCCGGGACCACGCCGCCATAAGGCGCGTGCGCCTCGGTCTGGCTGAACACGATATTGGACAGGATCTCACCCGGCCCGGGGCTGCGTCCCCGCACCACCGCCGCGGCGGTTTCGTCGCAACTGGTCTCGATGCCCAATAGTGTGAGAGGCTTGTCCGTCATGGCCGGCTGCTTTACGCCCAAATACCGGAGAGCGCCAATATGAGAATCCTTGTCACCAGGCCCCTGGAAGACGGGCAGGAAATCGCTGCACGGCTGGCTGAGCGCGGCCATCAGGCCGTGCTGGCCCCGCTGCTGACGCCGCGTTTCGATGACGGTCCCGAGCTGGAGCTGGGCGATGTCCAGGCCGTGCTGGCCACCAGCGCCAATGGCATCCGCGCCCTGGTCCGCCGCACACCGCGGCGCGATCTTTCCATCTTTGCGGTGGGGCCCCAGACCACGGAAGAGGCCCTGAAAAACGGCTTCACCGAAGTCAAGAATGCGGACGGCGACGCCAAGGCGCTGGCGGAAGCCGCCACCCGCTGGGCCGCGCGCAAGGGCACCTTGCTGCATGTCTGCGGCCAGGACGCACCGGGGACCCTGGCGGAAAATCTCAGCCTGCGCGGCTTCAAGGTCCGTCGCTGTCCGCTTTACGGCATCGAACCGGCATCCTCTTTGCCGGAGGAAGCGCGCCAGGCGCTG
>JAEKMB010000056.1 GCA_019508105.1 Alphaproteobacteria bacterium | reverse complement strand
TCGGCAGTCTTCTTGGCGCGCTTTCGAGCGACATGGCCATCGATCTTGGGACAGCGAACACGCTGGTCTATGTCAAGGGCAGGGGCATCGTCCTCAATGAACCCTCGGTGGTGGCAACCATCACCACCCGCGGCGGCAAGAAGTCCGTTCGCGCGGTGGGCAACGACGCCAAGATGATGCTGGGACGAACCCCCGGCAATATCGAGGCTATCCGTCCCATGCGCGACGGGGTCATCGCCGACTTCGAAGTCGCCGAGGAGATCATCAAGCACTTCATCCGCAAGGTGCATAACCGACGCTCCTTCGCCAATCCGATGATTATCGTCTGCGTGCCGTCCGGCTCCACCGCCGTCGAACGCCGCGCCATCCAGGAATCGGCCCTCTCGGCCGGCGCCCGGCGCGTCTTTTTGATCGAGGAACCCATGGCTGCCGCCATCGGCGCCGGCCTTCCGGTCTCCGAACCCACCGGCTCGATGGTGGTGGATATCGGCGGCGGCACCACCGAAGTGGCGGTGCTCAGCCTTGGCGGCATCGTCTATTCGCGCAGCGTGCGGGTGGGCGGCGACAAGATGGACGAAGCCATCATCGCCTATATCCGCCGCCACCAGAATCTGCTGATCGGCGAAGCCTCCTCCGAGCGCATCAAGAAGGAAATCGGTTCCGCCGCCCTGCCCATGGACGGCAATGGCGTGACCATGGAAATCAAGGGCCGCGATCTTTTGAACGGCGTGCCCAAGGAAATCACCATCACCCAGCGGCACATCGCCGAAGCCCTGGCCGAGCCGGTGGGCGCGATTGTGGAAGCGGTGAAGGTGGCGCTGGAAGCCACGCCGCCGGAACTGGCCGCCGACATCGTGGACAAGGGCATCGTCCTGACCGGTGGCGGCTCGCTCCTGGCCAATCTCGACCAGGTGTTGCGCGACGAGACCGGCCTGCCGGTCTCCATCGCCGACGATCCTTTGTCCTGCGTGGCGCTGGGCACGGGCCGGGTGCTGGAAAACACCAAGGGCATGCGCCACGTCCTGTCCACGGCTTTCTAGATGATGCGCGGATAGGGACCGCGTTCCCATGGCAAATGCCTGGAAGATCGCCCGCAAAAGCAATGCCCAGCTTCCGCTGGTCATCGTCATCGCGCTCGCCATCGTCCTGGTTCTGCTCGGCAAGGCGCAAAGCGGTCTTCTCGACAAGGCGCGCGTCCATGTCACCGATTTGATGGCGCCGGTGCTGCAGAAGGTCCGCGCCCCGGTGGCGGGGTTCGACCGGTTTGTCGGCTCGATCGACCAGATCTTCTCGGTCTATGAGCAAAATCTCAAACTGAAGGAAGAAAATGCCCGCCTGCGCCAGTGGCGCAATGCGGCCGTCGTGCTGCAGGGGCGGGTGGGGCGCTACCAGGCCCTGCTGCATGCGGTGCCCGACCCCAAGATGAACGCGGTCCTGGCGCAGGTGATCGGGCGGGCCAATCGTCCCTTCCTGCAGACCATGATCCTGAATGCGGGCCGCCAGAACCACGCTTTGCCGGGTCAGGCAGTGGTGGACGCGCGCGGCATGATCGGACGCATCTACCTCACCGGCCAGCGCACCAGCTGGGTGATCCTGCTCACCGACCTCAACAGCCGCATCCCCGTCATCATTTCCACCTCGGCGGGCCATGGCGGCAACGTCCAGGCGATGATGACCGGCGACAACAGCGCCTATCCCACCCTGGACATGGTGTCCCGCACTGTCACCCTGCATGAGGGCGATCAGGTGACCAGTTCCGGCGATGGCGGCTTGCTGCCGTCAGGCCTGCCCATCGGTATGGTGGTCAGCGACCGCGGCGGCGGCTGGCATGTGGCGCTGCTGGCCGATCCCGGCGCCAGCCAGGATGTCGAGATCCTCAATTTCTCCAAGCCGCCGGAAACCCCGCCCGCCACGGCGCAGTTGCCGGTGGAGGCCGCCGGTCTCAAGCCCCAGCCGCTGCAGCCGCCGGCCCAGCCGGCGCCGGTTGCTGCCGCGCCGGCCCCGGCCAAAACTGTCTCCGCGCCCAAGCCGGCGGCACCCGAAACGGCCGCGAGCGATGCCGCATCGGCCGAAGACCTGGACCGCTAGCCATGGCCAGCCTGGAACGCGCCGGTTCAACTCCCCGCCCAGGCGCCCTGGTGGTGCTGACGCCGCTGCTGTGCGGGCTGACTTGCGTCTTCATCGCCAATATTCCCATCTCGGTGCTGGGCGGTCTGGTGGTGCCGGTCTATTTCTGGTGCCTGGTGCGCCCGGACCTGATGACCCCCGCCGCGGTCCTGACCATCGGCTTTGGCGAGGACATCATGTCGGGCGGCCCGCCGGGGGTCTGGACCCTGGCCTTTGTCCTGACCTATGCTCTGGTGGCGCGCCAGCGCGACAGCTTTGCCGGCCTGTCGGGCCTGGCGGCGGTGGTGGGCTTTGCCGGCGCCAGCGCTTTTGCCTGCGCCACGGCCTGGTTCACGGTGGCGTTCCTGGCCTTCCTGACCCCGGGCCTGCACCTACCGCCTTTGGCGCCCATCATCGGCGAGCTGGCGATGACGGTGCTGTTCTATGTCCCCACCGCCTTGGTGGTGGGCTGGCTGCATCATAGAATGGTCGGCGCATCACGAGGCGACATCTGATGCCGCTGTTCGATAAGAAGGACAAAAGCCGCTACGCCACCTTCACCCGCCGCTCGGTGGGCATGGGCGCCGGCATGAAGGCGGTATTCGGGGTGCTGGCGGGACGCCTCTATCAGCTCCAGATCCGCGACGGCGACCAGTATATGGTCGAGGCCGAGGACAACCGCGTTTCCCAACGCCTGATCGCCCCGCCGCGCGGGCGCATCATGGACCGTTTCGGCGTGGAGCTGGCCAACAGCCGGCGCAACTATCGCGTGTTGCTGGTCAGCGAGCAGGCCACCGAAGGCGTGGCCGAGGCGCTGGATACCATCGGCAAGGTGATCGAGCTGAGCGACCAGCAGAAGAAAAAGGTCATGCACGACATCGCCATGAACAAGAAGTTTGTGCCGGTGCCGGTGGCGGAAAATCTCACCTGGGAGGAATTCTCCCGCGTCAACCTGCATCTGCCTTACCTGCCGGGCGTGCAATGCGATGTCGGCGAGACCCGCGACTATCCGTTCGGCAAGGAACTGGTGCATATCCTGGGCTATGTCGCCTCGGTGTCGCCGCAGGACATCGAACACGACGACGATCCCCTGATGACCCTGCCGGGCATGCGCATCGGCAAGCGCGGCATCGAAAAGCAGTTCGACAAGGAAATCCGCGGCCGCGCCGGCGCTTCCCGCGTCGAGGTCAATGCCTATGGCCGCATCATCCGCGAGCTGGGCAAGGATACCGGCGAGCCGGGCGAGGATGTATATCTGACCATTGACCGCCAGGTGCAGGCGCTGGCCGACCAGAAGCTGGGCGATGAAAGCGCCGCCATGGTGGTGATGGACGTCAACAATGGCGATATTATCGCGCTTTCGTCCACGCCGGGCTTTGATCCCAACTGGTTCAACGTCGGACTGACCAACAGCCAGTGGCATGACCTCACCACCTCCGATCACAAGCCGCTGCTCAACAAGGTCACCAGCGGCATCTATCCGCCGGGCTCGACCTTCAAGACGGCGGTGGCGCTGGCTGCCATCGAGGCTGGCATCGCCACGCCGGACTATCGGGTCACCTGCAATGGCCGCATAACGGTCGGCAACCACACCTTCAATTGCTGGGCCTGGACGACCTATCATCACGGGCATGGCTCGCTGGATGTCGAAGGTGGCATCAAGAATAGCTGCGACGTCTTCTTCTACGAAACCGCGCGGCGGGTGGGCATCGACAGGATTCACCAAGCCGCCCGCAAGCTGGGCCTGGGTGCGCCAACCGGCATCGAACTTCCCGGCGAACATTCCGGATTGATGCCGTCGAGCGAGTGGAAGCTCAAGACCTACAAGCAGCCCTGGCAGCAGGGCGATACCCTCAGCGTCGCCATCGGCCAAGGCTATGTCACCGCGACGCCGCTGCAGCTGGTGCAGCAGGCGGCGCGGCTGGCCAGCGGCAAGGCGGTCAGTCCGCGCATCGTGCATTCGGTGGGCGGCAAGCTGATGCCGCGGCCCGACATTGCCAAGCTGGATGTCAGTGATCAGGCGCTGGCCAGGGTGCGCAATGGCATGAACCGGGTGATGAATGAGGGCGGCGGCACCGCCTACAACTGGCGCATCACTGAGCCTGGCTTCGAGATGGCGGGTAAGACCGGCACCGCCCAGGTGCGCGCCTATTCTCAGGAAGAACATGCGCGCGGCATTACCAAGAACAGCGCGCTGGACTGGAAGCTGCGCGACCATGCCTTATTCGTCGGCTATGCGCCGGTTATCAATCCCAAATATGCCATCGTCAGCATCATCGAGCATGGCGCGGTGCCCGCTCATCCCCATGTCGCCATGGCGCGGGACGTAATGCTGTTCTGCCAGCAGCGCGATCCAGCTAGGCTGCCGACCGCTTACCCGCAGAACAATTCCGCCAGTGTCGCACCGCCCAAGATACAGGGCCAGGCAGAGCCGGTACCGCCTCAGCCCGTCAAGGCGGGTGGCTGAGCGAATGGCGCTTCGTCCCTATGCCGCTGCCAAGCGCACCTCTTCGGTTGCGGACAAGCTGCTGGAGGTGAACTGGGGCTTGGTGCTTCTGATTTGCATGATCGGCTGCGCTGGCATCGCCATGCTCTATTCTGTGGCGGGGGCGCATCTCCAGCCTTGGGCCCTCAAGCAGATCGGCCATTTCGCCCTGGGCCTAATCGTGCTGCTGGCCGCGGCGGTGATCGACATCCGGGTATGGATGAGCCTGGCTTATCCCGCTTACGGCCTTGCCTTGCTGCTGCTGATCGCGGTGGACGTGGTGGGCCATGTGGGCCTGGGTGCCCAACGATGGATCTCGCTGGGCCCGCTGGACCTGCAGCCCTCCGAACTGATGAAGATCGCGCTGGTGCTGGCGCTGTCGCGCTTCCTGCACGGCAAGAGCATCGAGGAAGTCTCCAAGCCGATTCCGCTGGCCATTGGCCTGGCCATGATCGGCATTCCCGCCATCTTTGTGGTGCTGCAACCCAATCTGGGCACCACCCTGATCATTGTGGCTGACGGCTGTTCGATGCTGTTCCTGGCGGGCCTGAGCTGGTGGTGGATCGCTCCGACCCTCGGCGCTGCCGCGGCCGCGGTGCCGCTGGCCTGGCGCTTTGTGCTGCACGACTATCAGAAGGCGCGGGTGGAAACCTTCCTTGATCCTGAGTCCGATGCCCTCGGCAAGGGCTGGAACATCACCCAGGCCAAGATCGCCATCGGCTCGGGCGGGGTGGCGGGCAAGGGTTTCACCCTGGGAACCCAGAGCCGGCTGAACTTCCTGCCGGAAAAACAGACCGACTTCATCTGGACCAGCTTTTGCGAGGAGTTCGGCTTTGTCGGGGCGCTGGCGCTGTTGGTGCTGTTCGCGGTGGTGATCTTTTATGGCGTGCAGACCGCGATGAGCGCCCGCAGCCAGTTCGGCCGGCTGCTAGCCATGGGCGTAATCCTCAATTTCTTCTTCTACATCATGATCAACGGGCTGATGGTGATGGGCCTGATCCCGGTGGTGGGCATTCCCATGCCGCTTCTATCCTATGGCGGCTCGGCCATGCTGACGGTGATGTTCGGATTCGGGCTGTTGATGAGCGTGCATATCCACCGCCAGGTGGAAATCCCGCGCCATTCCGGCGGCATTATCTAGGCGTTTTCCCGGGCGGAAAAGCGCCAAAAAATCCGCCCACAGGGGTTCCCCCCAGCTTTCTGGACAGGGCGAAACCCCTCTGCTATGAGGCGCCTCCCCGCAAGGTAACCAAGCCTTGCGGACGTGTTTGGGTGATTAGCTCAGTTGGTAGAGCAGCTGACTCTTAATCAGCTTGTCGCAGGTTCGATCCCTGCATCACCCACCACTCTCCTCCATCGCATCCAACGGAAACACCGGCCGCCGCAGCCTTTTGTAAGGCAGGCGGGCAAGGTCCGACGTGCAGGGTCCCGCCGTGGAGACGGTAAAGCTGGCGGCGGCAATCGGGTCATAGGCGCGCCGGTGTCCTACCGCGGCCTTGATGCCAATCATGCTGAGCCTTTCCGGATCGATGCCCTGGCTGCGCCATTGGCCCAGATCCATCGGCGCCAGCCGCTTGCTGGTGAGAAGGATGGTGACGCCGCCATGGCGCACCACCGCGCTGTCGCCCATGCTGACCTTGCTGCCCAGCACCACCATCTGGCTTTGCCGGTCTTCCAGCTCAAAGCGCCCGTCGCTGCGCGACACCAGTTCCACCTCCAAGGGCAGCGGCCCCGGGTCCAGCCGGCTGCCCTTGCCGCCGATGGGCAAGGTGATGCGCCCGCCGATGGGAATGTTTTGCAATGCCGCCACCGCTGCGGCATCGGCCATCACCACGCCTGAACCCGACACGTCGTATTTCACCAGAGCCCGCAGCACCTCGGTGCAATCGCCCGGTCCGCCGCCGCCGATATTGTCGGCCGGCTCCACCAGC
>JAEKMB010000055.1 GCA_019508105.1 Alphaproteobacteria bacterium | reverse complement strand
CGGCCTCGATCTTGGCGCGGCTGCGGATGATGCCGTCATTCCTGAGCAGCCGGTCCACATCCCGTGCGCCATAGCGGGCGATTCTTTGGGGCGCAAAATCATGGAAGGCTTTGCGGAAATTATCCCGCTTGCGCAGGATAGTGATCCAGGAAAGCCCCGCCTGGAAACCGTCCAGCACCAGCTTTTCGTACAGCGCACGGGAATCATATTCCGGCACGCCCCATTCGCGGTCGTGATAGGAAACATAGAGCGGGTCTTCACCCGGCCACGCGCAGCGCGCCTTCTCAGCCATGCCTCAAGCGAGCCACGCCGGCTTGTTCAAGGCAACTTTAATTTCGCCAATCCGGATATCGCCGCCGCTTTCCTCCAGCCGGTCCAGCCGTACCAGGGCAAAACCGCCGGTGCCGTACACCGCAATCAGCTCGCCGATCTCTCCGCCGCCCCGCGTCACACTGGCGCCGGCCGCGGGCAGGGGGTTATCAGCCGTGACGGTGAGGATGCGCTTGCGGGAGGTGGCGCGGTGCTTCATCCGCGAGGTCAGTTCCTGGCCGATATAGCAGCCCTTGGTGAAAGAGACGCCGTTCAACTCGTCCAGCCCAGCGCCAGCCGGTGTTCATGATAGCTGCGCGGTCCCGCCAGGTTGGCGGGCATCTCGGCCCTGGCGCCGATACTGCGCTTGCCCAGGGCCGCCAGGCGCGGATCGGTGAAGGTGATGGCGCGGTCGGCATAGGGCGTGGGCCGGTTGTCGGGATGGTCGGACAAGTTGACATAGACACCAAGCTGTTCGCGCAGCTCCACATCGATCCTTGCGCGCAGCTTGTACAGTGTCAGCTTCTTGAGCAAAGCGGCGCTTGTGCCGCGCGCCACATCCAGCAGCAGCGCGCCGTCGCCTTCGGTCACCAGGAAGTCGAACAGGATCTTGCCTTGGGGTGACAGCAGGGCTGTGTACAAACCGCTGCCCGGGGCCAGCCCGCCGATCACGTCATTGGTGACCAGGCCTTGCAAAAATTCGCGCGCCTGCGGCCCGGAAATGGCCAGAACGGCGCGGTCGTCCAGATAAGCCGGTTCCATCCCCTTCAATTAGGGGGGCGGGGCGCGGTTGCCAAGGGCGGGAGGCTGGGCTAACTGCCTTGGCCATGAAGGAAAGTTTCGATCTGCTGGTCCGGGGCGGCACCATAGCCACCCCCAATGGCATTGCCCTTGGCGATGTCGGGGTGATCGGGGGGCGGATCGCCGCCATCGGGTCCCTGGGGGGCGCCAAAGCCGCGGAGGTGTTCGACGCCAAGGGGCTGCACGTCCTGCCCGGCGTGATAGACACCCAGGTGCATTTCCGCGAACCCGGCAACGCCCACAAGGAAGACCTGGCCAGCGGCAGTCTGGCCGCCATCCTGGGCGGGGTCACCTCGGTGTTCGAAATGCCCAACACCAATCCGCCCACCACCACCCGCGCCGCCATCGAGGACAAGCTCGCCAGAGCCAAGGGGCGCATGCATTGCGACCATGCTTTTTACGTGGGCGCCACGCCGCAGAATATCGGCGCCCTGGCCGAGCTGGAGACGATGCCGGGCGTGTGCGGCATCAAGGCGTTTCTCGGGTCGTCCACCGGCACCCTGTTGCTGAACAAGGAAGAAGACATTCTGGCGGCGCTGATCGCCGGCAAGCGCCGGGTCGCGGTTCATTCCGAAGACGAAGACCGCATGGTGGCGCGAAAGCACCTGGCGAAACGTGGGCATCCTGAGACCCATCCGGTGTGGCGCGATGCCGAAGCCGCGCGCATGTCCACCGAGCGGGTGTTGCGCCTGGCCAAACAGGCGGGCCGGCGCCTGCATGTGCTGCACATCACCACCAGCGATGAGATACCGCTGCTGGCCGCCACCAAGGATTTTTCCACCGCCGAGACCACACCGCAGCATCTCACTTTGTCGGCGCCGGAATGTTACGAGCGGCTGGGCACCTATGCCCAGATGAACCCGCCCATCCGCGACGAGAGCCACCGCCTGGCGCTGTGGGACGCGGTGCGCAGCGGCGTGATCGATGTGATCGGCTCCGACCATGCCCCCCACACGCGGGAGGAAAAGGACAAGACCTATCCCGACACGCCGTCGGGCATGCCCGGTGTGCAGACCCTGGCGACCATCCTCCTGGACCATGTCAACAAGGGAAATCTCACCCTGGAGCGGTTCATCGATCTCACCGCTTCCTCGCCGCAGCGCATCTTCGGCATCGCCGGCAAGGGGCGCATTGCGCTGGGCTATGACGCCGACTTTACCGTGGTGGACATGAATCTCACCCGCGCCATCGAGAATAAGTGGATCGCGTCTACCTGCGGCTGGACGCCGTTCGACGGCATGAAAACCAAGGGCTGGCCGGTGGCCACCATCCTTCGGGGCCGCGCCGTGATGCGCGATTTCGCTGCCACCGGCGCGGCGGCCGGCCGGCCGGTGCGTTTTGTGGAAACGCTGGAACCGGCATGACCATCCTCTACCTGATCCTGTCGGGTGTGGTGATGGGCCTGGTCGCGGCGGTGCCGATTGGCCCGGTCAACCTGATCTGCATCCGCCGCAGCTTCGCCTTCGGACCGGTCAACGGTTTCGTCTCGGGCCTGGGCGCGGCGCTGGGTGACGGCTTGTTCGCCGCCATCATGGGCTTCGGCCTGACCTGGATCGCCCAGATGATCGAAGGCTATATCACGATCATCGAGCTGATCGGCGGCGCCCTGATGGTGTGGATGGGCTACAAGATTTTCATTTCCCCGCCCGTGTTGCGTTGCCCGGATACCAAGGCTGAGAGCGAAGGCAGCAATCTGGGGCGGGCCATCATGTCTACCTTCGCCCTGACCGTGACCAATCCCATTACCCTGATTACGTTCGGTGGCATGTTCGCAACCTTGGGCGGGCTGGCGGGCGGGGCAGGCAGCTTTAACGATGCCGGTTTCGTGGTGGCCGGGGTGGTGGGCGGTTCCGCCGGTTGGTGGCTGGCCCTGACCACCGTGATCGGGTTGTTCCACACCAGGATCGACGAGCAGGCCATGCGGATCATCAACCGGACCTGCGGCGTGCTGGTCACGGTCTGCGGCCTGGTGGTCCTGGTTCATCTGGCCCTGAAACATGCCGGGATAAGCTTGCGGTAAGCCGGCTTATTTTCGCCGGAAAGCCGGGGTTTAACGGTTTCAGGCTTGGGGGCGACAAGGCCTCCGCGCTAGGATGGGCGCCTTGCTGGAGAATGCCATGAAGCGCTGTCTTGCCGTCCTAATCCTGCTTGTCCCATTGGCCGGGCCCGCCCTGGCCCAGCCGGCGCCCACCACTGCCTTGGCGGGCCCGACGGGCGATACCCTGAGCATCGAGAACAATCTCCGATATCTGGAAGAGA
This sequence comes from Alphaproteobacteria bacterium, assembly GCA_019508105.1. GTDB lineage: Bacteria > Pseudomonadota > Alphaproteobacteria > Micropepsales > Micropepsaceae > Rhizomicrobium. The sequence goes on along the minus strand of JAEKMB010000055.1, from coordinate 1,535 downwards.
ACAAGAAGAAGAAGGGCGTGATCACTCGCCCCAGCGGGCTTCAGTTCCGCATCATCCAGAACGGCTACGGCAAGCGGCCCCAGAGCACCGACACGGTGAAGGTCTATTACACCGGCACCTTGATCAATCATGTGATCTTCGACGGCACCTCGCCGGGCCTGCCGGCATCCCTGAAGCTCAACAGCGTGATCCCCGGCTGGATCGAGGCGCTGCAACTGATGCGCGAAGGCGATCACTGGCTGCTGACCATCCCACCCAATCTGGGCTATGGCGTGCGCGGTTCGCCGGACGGCGGCAAGGCGGTTCCCCCCAACCAGGTGCTGATCTTCGATCTCAGGCTGGTGGAGACCACCCCGGCACCCAGGCGTGGTGAAAAGGGCTACATCCCCGATCCCAGCGAAAAGGAAGACCAGTAGCCCCGGTGTTGCGCGGTTCTTTTTCCCGGCTGTGGACGGCGCGGCATCTGGGCGGCGGCAAACTTCGCATCGCCGTGGCGCTGGTCATGGTGGTTGGCGCCAGCGTGCTGTTCTGGACCAGCCGCGACTATAGCGTGACGGCGCCGGAATGGGACGGGCAGGTGCGTGGCATCGCCTACAGCCCCAGCCATCAATTCAGCGCGCGGGACACAAAAAACGTCACGCCGGAGCATATCTCCAGAGACCTGGCGCAGCTGTCACACATCACCAACCATATCCGCACCTATACGGTGGATGGCGGCATGGACAAGGTGCCGGAGATCGCGCGGCGCTATGGCATGACGGTGTCGCTGGGCATCTGGATCAGCCCGGACATGGAAAAGAATGAGCAGCAGATCCAGCTCGCCATCCGCACCGCGCTGGCCAACCGGCGCACCATCGACCGGGTGATCGTGGGCAACGAGACACAATTGTTCGGCTATGTCTCGCCCGACCAGCTCAACGCCTACATCATGCGGGTGCGTTCGGCGCTGCCCGCCCGCATCAAGATCACCACTGCAGAGCCCTGGTCCACCTGGATGCTGACGCCGGAGGTCGGCAAGTATGTCGACGTGATCTTTGTCCATCTTCTGCCTTATTGGGAGAATGTGGACATTCGCGGCAGCCTGAAATCCACCCAGGGCTTCTACAACCACATCCAGGCGGAATTTCCCGACAAACAGATCGTGGTGGGTGAGGCAGGCTGGCCTTCGGAGGGACGCACCCATGGCCGCGCCGAGGCCTCCGCCGCCAATGAAGGCTGGTTCGTCCGTGGCTTTGTGCAGTTCGCGCAGGAAAAGGGCTGGGACTATTATCTGCTGGAAGCCTATGACCAGCCCTGGAAGGACGCCAATGAGGGCGTGGCGGGGCGTTATTGGGGCCTGTTCGACGCCACCGGCAATCCCAAATTTCCCTTTACCGGCCTGATCCGCAATTTCCCCGAATGGCGCCTCTATGCCCTGATGGCTGCGGTGCTGAGCCTGCTGCTCGGCCTGTTGGTGCTGGGGCGCATGCCGCGGGTGCGCCAGACCGGCTATCTCGTCATGGGCGGCATGATCGTGCTGGTGTCCACCGGCCTGC
>JAEKMB010000320.1 GCA_019508105.1 Alphaproteobacteria bacterium | reverse complement strand
ATCACGCGACCGACGACGTCGTTCGAGCCCCCCGGGGGAAACGGAATGATCAGGCGCACCGGCTTCGCGGGATAGGCCTGCGCGTGCGCGAACGCAGCGCCCAACGAGAGAAACATCGCCAGCAGGAGCCGCATCGCTATATTCTTGCACCGGCCATGGACAAATTGCCGAACTACCAAGCGGACTTTCGCAGCATCCGTGACGAAGTGAGCGCCGCCGAGTGGCAGGCGCGCGTCGAGCTCGCCGCCTGCTATCGCCTGATCGACTACTACGGCATGACGGATCTCACGTACAACCACATCACGGTGCGCGTGCCGGGCCCCGAGCACCACATCCTGATCAACCTGTACGGCCTGCTGTACAAGGAGATCACCGCATCCAGCCTCGCCAAGATCGATCTCGACGGCAACATCGTCTGCAAGCCCGATACCGATTACTACGTCAACAAGGCGGGCTACATCATCCACGGCGCCATCCACCGCGCCCGGCCCGACGTGCGCTGCGTGATCCACACGCACACCCGTGCCGGCATGGCAGTGGCGGCGATGAAGTGCGGCCTGCTGCCGATCAGCCAGACCTCGATCCGCTTCGAGGGGCATATCGGCTACCACGACTACGAAGGCCCGGCCGTCGAACGCGAGGAGCAGGAGCGCCTGGTGCGCGACCTCGGCAGCCACAACGCGCTCATCCTGCGCTCGCATGGCCTGCTGACCTGCGGGCCGAGCATCCCCGAGGCGTTCAACCTCATGTACCAGCTCGAGCTCGCCTGCCGCACGCAGGTCGATGCCATGGCGGCGCGCACCGACCTAGTGCTGCCGAGCAAGGAAACGCTGGCGACGACGGCGCATCTCTATCAGCCGGGAACCCGGCGACCGTACGGCATCCTCGAATGGCCAGCGATGCTGCGGCTGCTGGACGCCGAGCAGAAGAACTCGGCCTTTCCACCGTACTCGAGCTAGCGCCACCGCCCCAGTTGAGCGATTACGTCTAGATGAGAAAAATGGGGTCCGTCCCCATTTATTCGGCTTTGAAGTTCGCGTCGCGCGCGAGGCGCGCGAAGGCGGCGACCTCCTCACGCACGAACGCGGCGTACTCGTCCAGCGAGCGGCTCGCCTCGAGCTCGATCGCGCGCTCGAGAAACCGCTGACGCAGCTCCGGCGCGCCCACCGCGCTCGCCACGGCCGCCCGCAGGCGCTCGAGTATTTCGCGCGGCGTACCGGTGGGCGCCATCAGTCCGTTCCAGGTG
>JAEKMB010000054.1 GCA_019508105.1 Alphaproteobacteria bacterium | reverse complement strand
ATCGAGCCCACGCCGCAGACCGTCGATGCTTTGATGAAGCTCGATCTGGCTGCCGGTGTGGACGTCGAAATCAAGTTGTAAGGAGCGTCAGGTGCGCACAGGCGTCATCACGCAGAAGGTCGGCATGACCCGTCTGTTTCTGGCAGACGGAACCCATGTTCCGGTCACTGTTCTCAAGCTGGACGGCTGCGCCGTCACAGGAGTTCGCACAGCGGAGAAGGATGGCTATACCGCCGTCCAGCTCGGCTCCGGCTTTGCCAAGCCCAAGAATGCCAACAAGGCCGAGCGCGGCCAGTTTGCCAAGGCCGAGATCGAGCCCCGCAAGAAGCTGGCCGAATTCCGTGTCGATGCGGCGAACCTGCTGGAAGTGGGCGATCAGCTCCAGGCCGACCATTTTGTGGCCGGCCAGAAGGTGGACGTCACTGGCGTCACCATCGGCCGCGGTTTCACCGGCGCGATGAAGCGCTGGAACTTCGCCGGTCTGGAAGCCAGCCATGGCGTGTCGATCTCGCACCGTTCGCTGGGCGGCACCGGCGGCCGCCAGGATCCGGGCAAGACCTTCAAGAACAAGAAAATGCACGGCCATTACGGCGTCGACAACATCACCACCCAGAATCTGGAAGTGGCCAAGGTCGACCTGGAACGCGGCCTGATCATGGTGCGCGGCGCGGTGCCGGGTTCCAAGGGCGGCTGGGTGATGGTGCGCGATGCCGTCAAGCGCCCGCACAAGAATGTGCCGATGCCCGCTTCGGTGAAGAAGCGCAGCAGTGCCGCTGCCGCCGCTCCCGCGGCGGAAGCTCCGGCCGCCGAAGCGCCGCAGGCGGAAGGCTAAGTCATGAAAATCAAAGCTCTCAGTCTCGACAACAAGGCCGCCGGCGACGTTGAACTCAACGATGCCATCTTCGGCCTGGAGCCGCGCCAGGACCTGATCCAGCGCGTGGTGGTGTGGCAGCTCGCCAAGCGCCGCAGCGGCCAGCACAAGGTGCTGACCCGCGGCGAGGTGAACCGCACCAAGCATCGCGTCGGCAAGCAGAAGGGCGGCGGTACCGCCCGTCACGGCGCCCGTTCGGCTCCGCTGTTCGTGGGCGGCGCCAAGGCCATGGGCCCGGTGTCGCATTCCCACGAATTCGACCTGCCCAAGAAGGTCAAGGCGCTGGGTCTCAAGCATGCCCTGTCGTCCAAGGCCAAGGCCGGCTCGATCGTCATTCTGGACGAAGCCAAGTCCAAGGACATCAAGACCGGCGCGCTGGCCAAGCAGTTCGGCAAGATGAAGATCGGCCGCGCCCTGGTGGTGGACGGGGAGTTCGACAAGAATTTCCAGCTCTCGGCCCGCAACCTGGCGGACGTGGCGCTGCTGCCCGTGGCCGGCATCAACGTCTATGACATCATGAAAAGCGACAAGCTGGTCCTGACCACTGCCGCCGTCAAAGCGATCGAGGCGCGCCTCTCATGAGCATCAACTATGACGTCATTCTGTCGCCGGTGATCACCGAAAAAGCCACGCGCATGACCGAATCCAACCAGGTCGTGTTCCGCGTGACCTTGGACGCCACCAAGCCTGCCATCGCCAAGGCGGTGGCCGACCTGTTCAAGGTCAAGGTCAAGGCGGTGAACACCATCGTGGTCAAGGGCAAGCGCAAGGCGGCCCGCGGCAAGATCTATACGCGCTCGACCATCAAGAAAGCGATCGTGACCCTCGAAGAGGGCCACCAGATCGACATCACCACGGGTCTTTAATCATGGCACTGAAGCAATTTAAGCCCAGGACTCCCGGCACCCGCCAGTTGGTGCTTGTCGACCGTTCCGGCCTGCACAAGGGCGGTCCCGTCAAGGCGCTGACCGAAGGCAAGCATTCCAAGGGCGGCCGCAACAATACCGGCCGCATCGTGGTGCGCTACCAGGGCGGCGGTCACAAGCAGCGCTATCGCCTGATCGACTTCAAGCGCAACAAGTTCAACGAGCCGGTCACGGTCGAGCGGCTGGAATATGATCCCAACCGCACCGCCTTCATCGCGCTGGTCAAGTACAAGGACGGTACCCAGACCTATATCCTGGCGCCGCAGCGCCTGGCCGTTGGTGACAGCGTCGTTTCGGGCGACAAGGTGGACGTCAAGGTCGGCAATGCCATGCCGCTGGGCGCCATGCCGGTCGGCACCATCGTCCACAATATCGAGATGAAGCCGGGCAAGGGCGGCCAGGTCGCACGCAGCGCCGGCGCCTATGCCCAGTATCTGGGCCGCGATGCCGGTTATGCGCTGATCCGCCTCAATTCCTCGGAAGTGCGCAAGATTCCCTTGACCTGCATGGCCACGGTGGGCGCGGTATCCAACCCCGATCACATGAACGAAGTGATCGGCAAGGCCGGCCGCAATGTCTGGAAGGGCAAGCGCCCGCATGTCCGCGGCACCGCCATGAACCCGATCGACCATCCCCATGGCGGCGGCGAAGGCCGCACCAAGGGCGGCCGTCATCCCGTCACCCCCTGGGGCAAGCCCACCAAGGGCGCCAAGACCCGTGTCAACAAGCGCACCACCAAGTTCATCGTGCGCACCCGTAAAGGCAAGGCAAGCACATGACCCGTTCCGTCTGGAAAGGCCCGTTCGTCGACGGCTACATCTTGAAGAAGGCGGAAGCGGCGCGCGCTTCCGGCCGCAAGGATGTGATCAAAACCTGGTCGCGCCGCTCCACCATCCTGCCGCAGTTAGTCGGCGTCACTTTCGGCGTCTATAACGGTCACAAGCACATTCCCGTGCTGGTGACCGAGGACATGGTTGGCCACAAGCTGGGCGAATTCTCGCCCACCCGCACCTTCCACGGTCATACCGGCGGCGGCGACAAGAAGGCGAAGAGGGCTTAATGGGCAAGGAATCTCGCGCGCGCGTGCTGGGCGGCCATCAGGCGATGGCCGTTGCCCGCAACATCCGCGTCTCCCCGCGCAAGCTGAACCTGGTGGCGCAGCAGATTCGCGGCCAGAAGGTTGATCGCGCCCTCAACGCGCTGACCTTCTCGCAGAAGCGCATCGCCGGCGTCGTCAAGAAGGCGCTGCAGTCGGCCATCGCCAATGCCGAGAATAACCACGACCTGGATGTCGATGACCTGGTGGTCAAGGAAGCCAGCGTCGGCAAGAACCTGGTGATGAAGCGTTTCCATGCGCGCGCCCGCGGCAACGCCGGCAACATCGAGAAGTTCTTCAGCCAGATCACCATCGTGGTCGAAGAAAAGCGCGAAGAAGCGCCGGCGAAGTCGGAAACCAAGGCCGCGGCTCCCGCGGCGAAGAAGAAGTCCTCGGGCAAGGCTGCCCAGTCCAAGAAGCCGGCGGCCAAGAAGCCCGCGAAGGAGAAGAAGTAATGGGTCAGAAGGTCAATCCGACCGGGCTGCGCCTCGGCATCAACCGTACCTGGGACTCGCGCTGGTATGCGGGCAAGAAGGAATACGGCAAGCTGCTGCAGGAAGACATCAAGATCCGCGAATATCTCAGCGACAAGCTGAAGGCCGCGGGTGTCAGCCGCATCGTCATCGAGCGTCCCCACAAGAAGTGCCGGGTCACCATCCACTCGGCCCGTCCGGGCGTGGTGATCGGCAAGAAGGGCGCCGACATCGAGAAGCTGAAGAGCGATGTGCAGAAATACACCACCGATGAGGTGCACCTGAACATCGTGGAAATCCGGAAGCCCGAAATCGATGCCAAGCTGGTGGCCGAGAACATCGCCCAGCAGCTGGAACGCCGCGTCGCCTTCCGCCGGGTGATGAAGCGTTCGGTGCAGACCGCCATGCGCCTGGGCGCGCTGGGCATCCGCATCACCTGCTCGGGCCGCCTGGGCGGCGCCGAAATCGCCCGCGTGGAATGGTACCGCGAAGGCCGCGTGCCGCTGCACACGCTGCGCGCCGACATCGACTATGGCATCGCCACCGCTTTCACCACCTATGGCACCTGCGGCGTCAAGGTCTGGATCTTCAAGGGCGAGATCATGGAACACGATCCCTTCGCCACCGAGAAGCGCCAGGCCGAAGCGGCCGAGGGTGGCAATCGTGGCCCCCGTGAGCGCGAACGCGCGCCTGCCGCCGCCGAGTAAAGAGAACAACCATGCTGTCACCCAAGCGCACAAAATTCCGCAAGCAGTTCAAGGGCCGTATCCACGGCGCCTCCAAGGCCGGCACCACGCTGAACTTCGGCGCCTATGGTCTCAAGGCGATGGAGCCGGAACGCCTGAACGCGCGCGAGATCGAAGCGGCCCGCCGCGCCATCACCCGCCAGATGAAGCGCGCCGGCCGCGTCTGGATCCGCATTTTCCCGGACGTGCCGGTGTCCAAGAAGCCCGCCGAAGTCCGCATGGGCTCGGGCAAGGGCGCGCCGG
>JAEKMB010000053.1 GCA_019508105.1 Alphaproteobacteria bacterium | reverse complement strand
AACCCAGTCTTCAGCAGCAGGCTGATGCTCGAGCATACCGACCGTCGCGGCCGGATCAGCCTGTTACCCGTCAGCAATGCGACGCAGCGGCTGGCGGCGGCGGGCGTGGTCCCCAGCCATCCCGTGCAATCCCCAACAATCCCGACCCGGGGCGAAACGGGCAGCGTTCTCACCGCGCGGGAATGGCAGGTATTTGATCTGTTGATCTCGGGGCTTTCGAACAAGCAAATGGCGCACGCCTTGTTGATTTCCCCCCGGACGGTGGAAATCCACCGGGCCCGGGTGATGCAGAAACTGGGTGCGCGTAACACCGCCTCGCTGATCCGCATCGCTGTTGGAGCGGCCTAGGACCACATCAAAGCGACCCGCGGATTGGTGACCGGCTCGCACGGGAACTTAGGCCGGCATGGCGCGTTGTACCGCCGGCACCAACGGTGACCATGCGATGAGAAACTGCAGGTGGTGTGGGGGATTGGCTGCGGTCATCGGCTATTTTGTCTGGCTCTCTACTGCCCTTGCCCAAGAAATTTTCCACGCGCCCGACCACCAACCGTCCGCGTGGAACATCAATCAAAAACCGGCTGTGTGGGACATCAATCTGGCAGTAGGTGCGGCGGCGCTGCCGACATTCCAAGGAAGTGACCGATACCGGGTCTCGCCCATACCGCTGGTCATCATACGATGGCGCGATACGGTATCACTCGGGGATGACGGGCTGAACCTCTATTGGCAAAACAATAATATGCGCGTTGGCGGAGGCGTTAGCTACGATGGCGGACGCCTGGACCATGAGGCCAGCGGCGTTTTGACCAGTGGCGACAATCGGCTCAAGGGCCTCGGCAACGTTGACGCCGCCGTTGGGCTCAGGGGCTTCCTCTCCTATATGTTGGGACCCGTCTATCTTGATACGTCCGTGGTGAAATATCTTGGCGCTCAGAACAAAGGCCTTGTGGTAAACGTCAGCGCTTCGGCTCGGTTTTCACTTACCAAGCAATTTATTGTTCGCCCACATATCGGCGCGGCTTGGGCCGACGACAATTACATGCAGACATTTTTTGGAGTCAGCCCGATACAAGCCTCCAGGTCAATCTTCCCTCCGTTCAACGCCGGCTCAGGATGGAAGGACGTAAACTGTGGCCTTACTGTCGTCTATCTTGTGAGCGACCATTGGTTCCTGGGCGCCGACGCCAGCGCAACACAATATTTGGACGCCGCAGCGAAAAGCCCGATTACCATTTCCAACACCAGCGCCACCATTGCCGCTGTGATCGGCTATCACTTCTGAGAGGGCCCCGCAGGCGCTCCCTTGGCAGGCTGGATGCCTGCGCGGTAATCGAAAGCGGGCGTGCGACCAGCCACATTTGATAATCGCAGCAAAAAGAGACCGGCGTCGTCAGGTATGATCTCTGAAACGCGTGTCTGCGAAAGTGCGTCAGCGATCGAGATCCTCGCGTGCCCTGTCACCAGCCCTGTCGCCGCCCCGCCTTTTGTCCAAGGATCGTGATTAATGCATTGCATCCAGCTGTCACGCGGATAGTCTCTGGCGGCTTTTTACGGGCTGGCCCAGATGTCCAAATTTCTTCCTTCTGCTCTGTTCGCCGCGGCCACCCTGTTGCCGGCTGCGGCGCTGGCGGCTTTTCCCGGCCATCCCATGACCTCGATTGCGATCAGCGCCGCAGACCTTTCGGCGCGCGACAAGGCGCTGGCAGATGATGCTTTCGAGGGGCGTGGACCCGGCACCGCCAATGGCGAGGCGGCGGCCCAATGGATCGCCGATGAGCTGAAGCGCATCGGTGTCGCCCCGGCCAATAATGGCAGCTATTTTCAGAGCGTGCCGGCTGTCTCCATCACACTGGACAGGGCTCACTCGCACCTGACGTTTCAGACCGCCAAGGGCAGCCTGGCACCCAAGATTGCCGAGGATGTCACCTTCTGGACTCCCCGGTTCGCCGCGCCTGAGGTGAAAGTGACGGGCTTGCCCCTGGTGTTCGTAGGCTATGGCGTGGTGGCGCCGGAATATCACTGGGACGACTATGCCGGCATGGACGTCAAGGGCAAGGCGGTGGTCATCCTGATCAACGACCCGGGCAATGAGGACGCGCACCCGGACCCCAAATTCTTCAAGGGCAGGGCCATGACCTATTATGGCCGCTGGACGTACAAATATGAGGAAGCGGCGCGTCAGGGCGCCGCCGCCGTCATCATTGTGCATGAGACCAAGCCCGCGGCTTATGGTTGGCCAGTGGTGCGCGATTCCTGGGGCGCCGCCAACATGTCACTGGAGGCTGCTGACCAGGGCAAATCTCTTTCGGCAATCCAGGGCTGGATCACCCACGAAACGGCCATCGACCTTTTTCATCGCGCTGGCCTCGATTATTACAAACTGAAGGCGGCCGCCAACAGGCCGGGCTTCAAAGCTGTAGCGATGACGGGCGAAAGCCTGAGCGCCACGGCGCATTCCAGCATCACCCACGTAAAGACCCGCAATGTGCTCGGCATCATTCCAGGCACAAGGAATCCCGGCGATGTCTTCATCTATTCCGCCCATTGGGATCATTTGGGACGTAAGGATAATGCTCCCGGCGCTGACAAGATCTTCAACGGCGCGGTGGACAATGCCATGGGCTGTTCCCAGGTGATGGAGCTGGCGGAAAAATGGGCGCATGAAAAACGCCCGCAACGCTCCATCATATTCGCCTTCTGGACCATGGAAGAGCAGGGCCTGCTGGGATCGCAATATTTTGCGGAGCATCCGCTTTGGCCACGCAACCATATCGTAGGGGTGATCAACCTGGACGGCGCCGGCCCGCAGCCGCGCGCCCGCAACCTTGTGGCCTCGGGTACCGGCCAGTCGGAAATGGAAGATGTGCTGAAGGATGCGCTGGTCACGCAAAAGCGCGTACTATCGCCCGATCCCGAACCCGAGAAGGGCGGCTTTTTTCGCTCTGACCATTTCAGCTTGGCGCGCCGGGGTATTCCAGCCATCAGTCCGGATGGCGGCGACGATCTGCTGGTCGGTGGCAAGGCCGCCGGCAAGAAACTTTCCGACGATTATTTGGAGCACCGTTACCATCAGCCCAGCGACGAATGGCGCTCCCACTGGGATCTGTCGGGCCCGGCGGAAGACGCGGAAATTTATTTCCTGGCCGGCAATGCGCTGGCCAATAGTGACCGCTGGCCCAATTATCTCAAGGATAGCGAATTCCGGGCCTTGCGCGACAAGGACATGGCCGCCAAGAAATAGTTTTCGAAAGGCGGCCTCAAACGACTGGTCTCTTGCCAGCAGGCGGACGCGGGCTGGTGCGCCCTAGGCTGCTAGATCTGACAAATGGGCAGGGTATCGGCCGGCCGGCGTGATTTTGGTCGCCCGAGCTTCGGCCAAGTGCTTTATGTTGGAATGCATTAAAATTCCGCAGCTTGCTTACAACCGCAGCAGGGGGTTTGCAGGCAATAACGGCTTTAAACCATACATTGGCTTCTGACATTTCGGCGTTGTCGAGGCCAAAACTGCGAGCGGAGGGCCCCCCGGTTCATCCTGTTCGCTGCACTATTTCAAAATGGCATTTTCTATGCGACATTGCGTTGGGATTGACCAAGGAGCCTTAAAAATGCGGTTGCTGTCTGCCTTTCTGGCTTTGGCCTTGTCGACCTCTGCCACGCTGGCTGCTGATGTGGGGACGCTCTCGCCTGGGACACCCGCGGGCGTGAAGCACGCGCAGAGTTGGGATACATCGACATTTGTCTTGGTTGGCGTGGGGGTGGTCGGCGCAGCTATCGGCATCATTGCCGCCACGCACTCGAACGGTACCCCGGCGGCTGGCGTCAGCGGAACCGTCGTCGGATCGTCGACAACCTCGACAGTATAAGCGTTTCCCGCTCGCCAATCGCGCCGTCCCATCCTTTGGGTAAGGCCATTGGAGCCGCTTAAGGCGCAAGCGGACGCTCGTCTCCGCGACCTGTGTGCTAGCCGGGCTTGCGGAATTTCAACAGGAACTGGTCGGTCCGGCCTTGAATCCTCTTGTCGAAGACCGACAACTTGCGGTTGTCGGCGGGGTTGCGCAGCAGCGGGCTTTCGCCTTCAAACTTGAAACCCGCAGCCTCGATCTGGGATTTGACCAGCGCCTCGTCGATGCGATGGGTGGCGGCGGTGAGCTTGGAGCCTGTGCCATCCGGCGCGCTATGATCCAGCACCAAATAGAGGCCACCCGGCTTGAGGGACGCGAACACATGACGGTTGAAGGCCGCCATATCGACATCCCCATACTTGGTAATCAGCAGGTCGTGATAATTTCGCGAGGTCCAGAATACATCCACCGGGGCCGCCAGCCTGAATTGGCCGAATGAAGCGGTATCCAGGCTGACATTCT
>JAEKMB010000052.1 GCA_019508105.1 Alphaproteobacteria bacterium | reverse complement strand
CTCGTATGCGTGCGAACGAGCGAAAAAAAGTCCTCCAGAAAGGTGTGGCTGCGGATCGCGGGTTATTGGTCAACAGGCCTCGGCTGTCAATAGGCCTTTTTCCAAGGAAATCCCGGTTTTTCCAATGGGTTTGGGGACCTGTGCTTTACCCCCGCCCCTACTTCTTTATAAGCGCGCCATGGGACCCAAAGATTTCCGCAAGGACCGCCGCCATTTTTACCCCAAGCCGGGGCAAAAACCCGCGGAAAAGGCGGGTCGGCCGGCCGGAAAGCCGCCCAGCCGGCGCGAAGCCGGGGCCGAATGGCTCTATGGCCTGCATGCGGTCCAGGCCGCCCTGGCCAATCCCGAACGCAAGCTGGGCCGGGCCGCCCTCACCCCCCGGGCGATCGAAACCATCGGAAAAAAGCTCCTGTCCCGGGTCCAGGTCGAAACCCTGGAACCCGGCGCCATTGACCGGCTCCTCCCCCCCGGGGCGGTGCATCAGGGCGCGGCGCTGGAAGCCTGGCCCCTCAAATCCGGTACCTTGGAAGAGGTCCTGGCCGAACCCGGACCTGAGGGCCGCCGCATCGTCCTGGTGCTGGACCAGATCTCCGATCCCCACAATGTCGGCGCCATCCTGCGCACCGCAGCCGCTTTCAACGTCGCCGCCGTGGTGGTCCAGGATCGCCATGCGCCGCCCCAGTCCGGCGCCCTGGCCAAAGCCGCCTCGGGCGCGCTGGACATAGTGCCTTATGTCGAAGTGGTGAATATCGCCCGCGCCCTGGACCAGTTGGCGGATCTGGGCTTTTGGCGCATCGCCCTGGCCGGCGACGGCGACACCAGCCTGGCCGAGGCCGTACCGGCGGGTGACGTTGCGCTGGTGCTGGGCTCGGAAGGCGACGGCATCCGCCGTCTGGTGCGGGAACATTGCGAAGCCTCCGCCACCATCCCGATTTCCAAGGCCATGGAGAGCCTTAATGTCTCCAATGCCGCGGCCATCGCGCTTTACGAGTTGCGGCGGCGCTGAGCCTTCAGGGAACTTCCGGCTACCGGAACGGTTATGTCTCCCAGCACGATGTGGAGGCTTGCATGCGTTCGGTTCTTCTCTGGGCCATCGGGATTCCCCTGCCGATCATCCTGATCCTCTGGTTGGTTACCGGCCACGCCTGAGCCGTTTTCTTCAGAACAGCGAGGCGGGCGATATTTTCGCCGTCATAATCCGATCAACACGCGGATAGCCATCCGGCCGTTTTAAAACGACTGGCACTATCGGCTAATTCTCGCCGAACTTGCCGCCGCGCGACCAGCCGCGCGGCACGATACGGCCGGCCTGGGCACGCTCGCCTTTCCAGTCCTTAAGCTCGGCGGGTTCGAACAGCCGGCCATTTTCATCTTTCAGCCCCGCTTTCCAGGTGAAGGTCGTGGCATCGATCAGCCCGCCATCCTTGTAACGTTGCAGATAGACGCCCTGCCCCCGGCCCAACTCCGGCACCTCCTCGATCTTGAAAATCAGCAGCTTGCGGTTCTCGCCCACCACCGCGACATGATCGCCGGCAGCGGGACGGCACGACACCGCTTCCACGCCCGGCTTCACATTCATCACCGACTTGCCCTTCTTGGTCATAGCCACGGCATCATCTTCATTGGTGATGAAGCCATGGCCGGACGTCGCCGCCACCAGCAGCTTGCGGCCCGGCACATGCGCGAACATGGTGACGATATCAGCTTCGGGCGGCAGGTCGATGAAGGTGCGGGTGGTCTGGGCATGGAACCAGAAGCGGGCGCGGTCGCCTTCGCGGTACTTGTCGTCGCTCGTCTGGTCCTGATGGCCCTTCAGCGCCCTGAGCCATCCCTTGGCGGAGCAGACCACGGTGATGGGCTCGCGCTCAACCCGGTTGGCGTGTTCCTCGACATGTTCGGCCAGCGCTGTCATCTCGGCCACTTCGGCGGCCTTGGCGATCTCGGTGCGGCGCTTGCCCAGCGGGGTCTTCTGGCCGAATTTGGCGTCAACCTCTTTTAGCTCTTCAATCAGCCGTTCCGACTTGAGCTTGTCCGAGCCCATCAGCTTGGTGAGATCCTTGCGCTCCTTGGTCAGGGCGTCGTGTTCGCCGCGGATTTCCATCTCTTCCAGCTTGCGCAAACTGCGCAGCCGCATATTGAGGATGGCGTCGGCCTGCACCTCGTTCAGCGAGAAAGCCTTCATCAGCTTGGGCTTGGGCTCATCCTCGCTGCGGATGATCTTGATCACCTTGTCCAGGTTGAGGAAGACCGCGAGATAGCCTTCCAGCACTTCCAGCCGTGCCCGGATTTTTTCCAGCCGGAAGGCGGAGCGGCGCTCCAGCACCTCGCGGCGGTGGGCGGCAAAGGCGGCCAGCACCTCTTTCAGGCCCATCACCTTGGGCACCAGGCCCTTGTCCAGCACGGTCATGTTCAGCGGCAGCCGCGCTTCCAGGTCGCTGGCGCGGAACAGCTGCTCCATCAGGATTTCCGGCTCGACCGCGCGGCTCTTGGGTGTCAGGACGATGCGGATGTCCTCCGCGCTTTCGTCATGGATGTCGTCCAGCAGCGGCAGCCTCTTCTGCTCCAGCAGTTCGGCAATGCGCTCGATCAGCTTGGACTTCTGCACCTGGTAGGGAATTTCGGTGACCACAATCTGCCAGGCACCGCGTGCGCCCTCTTCCTTCTCCCAGCGCGCCCGCACCCGGAACGAGCCGCGCCCGGTCTTGTAGGATTCGGCGATGGAGGCCGGGTCCTCGACCAGGATGCCGCCGGTGGGAAAATCCGGTCCCCGCACGTGCTTGAGCAAGGTGCGGTCCTGCACGTTCGGATTTTCGATCAGCGCGATGGTGGCGGCGCAGAGTTCGCCCAGATTGTGCGGCGGGATGGAGGTGGCCATGCCCACTGCAATGCCGTTGGAGCCATTGGCGAGCAGGTTGGGGAAGGCTGCCGGCAACACCACCGGCTCCTGGGTTTCGCCGTCATAAGTGGTGCGGAAGTCCACGGCATTTTCGTCCAGCCCCGCCAGCAGTGCGGCGGCGGCTTCGGTGAGCCGGCTTTCGGTGTAGCGCATGGCCGCGGCATTATCGCCATCGACATTGCCGAAATTGCCCTGCCCGTCCACCAGGGGATAGCGCACGGAAAAATCCTGGGCCAGACGTACCAGCGCATCATAGATCGCCTGATCGCCATGGGGATGGAAGCCACCCATAACATCGCCCACCACCTTGGCGGACTTCTTGAAGGCGGTGCCCGGATCCAGCCTGAGCAGTCGCATGCCGAACAGGATGCGGCGATGCACCGGCTTCAGCCCATCGCGCACGTCGGGCAGCGCCCGCTGGGTGATGGTGGAGAGGGCATAGGCCAGGTAGCGCTCGGCCAGCGCCTTGCTGAGGGGTTCGGAACGGATTTCGTCGGGAACGGCAACCATTTTTTACTCACGGACCAAATAAAATTGTCATGGCCCACCGGAGTGTGGGCCACCCAGGTGGGTTTGCGATATTCCTGAAATCAGGGCGCAGACATCATCTGGTTGGCCCGCATTTGCGGGCCATGACACCCTGTTAAAGGCCGCGCCCAGCGAACTGGCGGCCACACTATTCTGATTCGCGCAGCACAATCGCGTCCAACCGCAGCCGGGCGGGCGGCAAACCCTTGCCATGCGGCTTTAAAACCCGTTCCAGCAGAAAATGGCCGGTCAGCGCCAGCCCGGCCGCCACTTCATCGCCATGGGCTTCCTCGCTGTCGTTGCCCTGCAGGAATCCCGGCAGCCGGAACAGGCGGCTGGCATAAACGCCCGCGGCATCACGCGAGACCGCGCGGCCGGTCCTGGGCGAAACATAGGTCAAGCCGTCCCTTGTGCCGGTCGCGGCACATTCGCTGAGGTCCAGGCCGAAGCCCAGCGCCTCCAGCAGTCCCGCCTCCCAACGCACATAAAGGGGAAGCCAATGGGCCGCATCATCCGCCATCATCGCGTCCAGCAGAATCTCGCCGCCGGCATAAACAGTGGCATGCGCCTCGCGTTCCGGCATGGCGGCGCTTGTGACGGCGGTGAAGGCATTGAGCCCGGCCAGCGCGTCGCGGCTGTCCATCAGTTCGCCCGCCCGCGCCCGCGCCAACTCGCAAGTGAAGCTGCCCAGATGTTCTTCCAGCCGTGCCCGCCATTGGACATGCACGCCATTGCCAGGCTGCAAGCTGGGCTTGACCCGCCGCGAGGCACCGCCCCGCACCAGCCCGGCGTGGCGGCCATGATCGCGGGTCAGCAGTTCCAGGATCGCGCCCGTTTCGCCATGGGCGCGGGAGGACAGCACAATGGCGTCGTCGCTCCACTCCATCATCTACTCATTGGGGAAATCGAGCCCGATTTCCTTGTAATGCTCGCTATTCTCGGCCCAGTCCTCGCGCACTTTGACGAACAGAAAGAGATGCACCCGGCGGCCGAACAGGGTCTCCAGCTCTTCGCGCGCCAGGGCGCCGATGGTCTTGATGGTCTGGCCGCCCTTGCCCAGCACAATCGCCTTCTGGCCCTCGCGCTGGACAAAGATCACTTGGTCGATCTTGACCGAGCCATCGCGGCGTTCTTCCCATTTCTCGGTTTCCACCGCGCTGGAATAGGGCAGTTCGTCGTGCAGCCTGAGATAGATTTTCTCGCGCGTAACTTCGGCCGCCAGCAGGCGCGACGGAATGTCGGCGGCCTGGTCTTCCGGGTAAAGCCACGGTCCCTCCGGCATGCGGGACGCCACCCACGCGGCGACATCGCCCACCCCCTCGCCTTTCAGGGCCGAGATCAGGAACACGTCCTCGAACACGCCTTCGGCATGGAAACGCTCGACCAACGGCAAAAGGTCGGTGCGCTTCATGCCGTCGATCTTGTTGAGGATCAGCGCCTTCTTCTTGGCCTTGCCGTCTTTCAGGCCTTCCAGGATGGCGCGGGTGTCTCGCGCCCCGGGACTGTTGGCATCGGCCGCCAGGTCGGCGGCGTCCACGATCAGCAGCACGGCATCAGCATCTTCCGCACCCGACCAGGCGCTGGTGACCATGGCGCGGTCCAGCCGCCGGCGCGGCCGGAAGATGCCGGGCGTGTCCACGAACACGATCTGGGTCTCGCCGGCCATGGCGATGCCGCGCACCGGCATGCGGGTGGTCTGAACCTTGGGACTGACGATGGCGACCTTGGAGCCCACCAGCGCATTGATCAGCGTGGACTTACCGGCATTGGGCGCCCCGATGATGGCGGCAAAGCCGCAGCGGCTGGTCATGTCGTCTCTCCGGGCGCCACTGCCGCCAGCAATTTGGCCGCTGCATCCTGTTCGGCCTGGCGCTTGGAGCCGCCCTCGCCCGTCGCCGGCGCGATGCCGCTCACCCGCGCCTCGACCACAAAGCGCGGCGCATGGTCTGGCCCGGCCTGTTCTTTCAAAGTATAGACCGGCGCGGCGGACTCCTTGCCGCGGCCTTGCGCCCATTCCTGCAGCCTGGTCTTGGCATCGCGACTTCCAGACCGCCATCGAGATACAGCGCCGCGATCACCGCTTCCAGCGCGCTGCCCAGGATGGGGCCGCGCGCCCGGCCGCCCGCCGCTTCCGAGCGGGTCAGCACCAGATGATCCCACAGGCCGATCTCCTCGCCCACCCTGGCGCAGGCTTCCCAGCGCACCAGGCTATGCACCCGCCGGGTCAGCGCGCCTTCGTCCTCGTCCGGATAGCGTTGATAGAGAGTCTCGGCCACCACCAGCGCCAGCACCCGGTCGCCCAGAAATTCCAGCCGCTCATTGGAGTTGGCGGAATTGGCTCCGGCATGGGTCAAAGCGCGCTTGAGAAGATCGCCGTCCCGGAAGCTGTAGCCGAGCTTTTCAGAGACGCTCAACGTCACTTCACAAGCGTCAGGAGGCGCGAATAGCGCACCGCGAACGGCCATTTCCACACTTCCCAGAAGCGGGCCGAGCCGTCGGTGGAGAAGAAACGGAACAGCGCCTTGCCTTCCAGATTGTCGGCCGGCACAAAGCCCACCGCCTCGCGGCTGTCATCGCTGTTGTCGCGGTTGTCGCCCATCATGAAGTAATGGCCGGCCGGCACGGTGAACACTTCGGTATTGTCCAGCGGGCCGTCCGTGGTCTTGTCGATGGTGACATAGCTTTTGCCGCCCGGCAGGGTCTCGCGATACTGGGTCCAGTGACCCTCCTCGCCGTCCAGGTTGCCGACATAGTCCGCCACCCGCTCGCGCGGCACCGGCTTGCCGTTGAGATAGAGCACGTCATTGATCATCTGGACGCGATCGCCCGGCAAGCCGATCACGCGCTTGATGAAGTCGGTGGAATTGTCCTGCGGAAACTTGAACACCACCACATCGCCGCGCTGGGGTGAGCTGCCCATGAAGCGGCCATGCAGCTTGTCGCCGACCGGCCAGGCGCCGAACGGGAAAGTGTAGCGGCTATAGCCATAGGAGAATTTCTCCACGAACAGGTAATCGCCGATCAGCAGCGTGTTCTCCATCGAGCCCGACGGAATGTTGAACGGCTGGAACAGGAAAGTGCGGATCACTACGGCGATCAGGCCGGCATAGATCACCGTCTTGGCGAGTTCCCCCCAGGATTCCCCCTGCTGCTGCTTGGCCGCCATCTTGGTGTCCGTCATTTGTGCTGGTCCGATTTGCTGGGCGGGACAAAAGGGGGATAGGCCCCTGCTGTCAAGGAGTTAGGGATTAATCTTTGACCGCCGAGATGATGACAATGGCCTGGGCCAGTGGGAAATCATCAGTGATGGTCAGGTCGATCTGGGCATGGTGGCCGGGCGGCGTCATTTTTTCCAGTCTTTTCAGGGCGCCGCCGCTCAGGGCCATGGTGGGTTTGCCGCCGGGCATATTCACAACGCCCATGTCGCGCCAATAGACGCCATGGTTCAACCCGGTTCCCAATGCCTTGGCGCAGGCCTCCTTGGCGGCGAAGCGCTTGGCATAGGAAGCGGCGCGGTTGGCGCGGCGGTCCGATTTGGCGCGCTCAATGTCGGTATAGATTCGGTTCAGGAAGCGGTCGCCATGGGCGGCAATAGTCTTTTCGATGCGGCGGATGTCGATCAGGTCGTTGCCCAGGCCCAGGATCATGTCCGTGCTTCATCCATCAGGGCGCGCATCCGGCGGATCGAGGCCTCAAGACCGATGAACACCGCCTCGCCGACCAGAAAATGGCCGATATTGAGTTCGCGGATTTCCGGGATCGCAGCCACGGGTTTGACATTGTCGAAGGTCAGGCCATGGCCGGCATGGACTTCCAGCCCGATGCGGTGGCCATAGGCGGCGGCGTCGCGGAGACGGTCCAGCTCGGCGCCTTGCGGATTGTGCGCATAAGCGCCGGTGTGCAGCTCCACCACCGGCGCGCCCAGCGCCTTGGAGGCGTCAAGCTGGCGGCGGTCCGCTTCGATGAACATGGAGACGCGGATATTGGCTTTGACCAGTGCGCCCACGATGGGCGCCAGCCGGTTGTGCTGGCCGGCGGCGTCAATGCCGCCTTCGGTGGTGCGCTCCTCGCGCTTCTCCGGGACGATGCAGGCGGCGTGCGGTTTGGCCCTCCGCGCAATCGCCGCCATCTCGTCGGTGGCTGCCATTTCCAGGTTAAGCGGGATGGTCAGCGCCCGGGTCAGCCGGTCAATGTCATCGTCGGAGATATGCCGCCGATCCTCACGCAGATGGGCGGTAATGCCGTCCGCGCCCGCTTGCGCCGCCAGGATCGCGGCGCGCACCGGATCAGGATTGTCGCCGCCGCGGGCGTTGCGCACCGTGGCGACGTGATCGATGTTGACGCCCAGGCGGAGCTTGGTCATGACGCGCGCGTTTCACAGGCATTAAAGGTGTCATGGCCCGCAAATGCGGGCCACCCAGGTGACGCCACGCCAGCGTCAAAAATTTTGGGTCGATATTTCATTCCTCAATTATCCCGTCATACGCCCAACTGGGTGGCCCGCACTCCGGGGGCCATGACAATTTAGCTCACGCCAGCCCTCTGCTCCCCGGCTTCACCGCGGGCTTGTTGCGCAGGTGCGGCGGCAGCTTGTCGGCCGGCCAGGCCTGCACTTTCCATTCCGCCAGCGCGATCAGCGGCACGCCGACCTTGGCGCTGCCGCCGGAACGGTCGATCAGGCAGCAGGCGGCCACCACCTTGGCGCCCATTTTCTTGATGGCGGCGATGCATTCACGGCTGGAGACACCGGTGGAGACAATGTCTTCCACCATCAGCACCTTCTGGCCCTTTTTCAGGGTGAAGTTGCGGCGCAGCTGGAACTCGCCGTCCACACGCTCGACATACATGGCCGGCAGGCCCATCTGGCGGCCCATCTCATAGCCCGGCACGATGCCGCCCACCGCCGGGGAGACGATGGCGGTGATTTCGTCTGCGACTTCCTTCTTCACTTTCGCCGCCAGCGCCTTGCACAGCTTGGCGGTGCGCTTGGCATCCTGGAATACCAGCGCCTTCTGCAAAAACTTGTCGGAATGCAGGCCCGAGGACAGGATGAAATGACCTTCCAGCAACGCGCCGGACTTCTTGAATTCATTGAGAACTTGTTCGACGTTCATTTATTCCTCTGATCCGGATGCGCCCACTTTCCAATCCAGCGGAAGGGGCGCGTGAAAAGCCACTCCCAAGCGGCAGTGAAAGCCAGCCCGAAGATGGACTCGATCAATGCACTGCTCCTTCGGCCTCACGCACGCGGTCAACCGATTCGACCGCGTCCGACACCCGTAGCGCGCCCAGGATGTTCTGCAAATGCGCCACGTCGCGCACTTCCACATCCACGATGAACTCAAAGAACAGTGGATTGCGGTTGGTCACCTTCATGTTGAAGATGTTGCCGCCATTGGCGGCGATGGCCGACATGGCGGTGGCCAGGCTCCCGGGCGCATTCTTCACCCGCACCAGGATGCGCGCCACCGACAGGCCCATGTCCGAGGCGCCCAGGCCCCAGCCCACATCCAGCCAGTCATTCATGTCATGGGCCTTGTCCAGCTCGGCGCAGTCGATGGTGTGGATCACCAGCCCCTCGCCCGGGGTGTTGATCCCTACAATGCGATCGCCCGGCAGGGGGTGGCAGCACTGGCCCAAAGTGTAGGAGATACCCTCGGTCAAGCCGCGGATGGAGATCGGCTTGACCCCGCCGGTCTTGGATTTCTTGGAAACCTTGCCGGCGCGCTTCAGTTCCGGAAACACCGCCTGCAAGACTTCATGGCCGCGCAGCGCGCCCCGGCCCACATCGGCGAAGACGTCCTCGGCCCGCGCCAGGCGCAGCTTCTTGGCCACGCCCTCGATGCCCTTGTCGGTGAGTTCGCGCCCTTCATCGGCAAAGGTCTTTTCCAGGATCTTGCGGCCGAAGCGGACATGCTCGTCGCGCTGGGCATGGCGCAGGAAGCGGCGGATCTCGGCCCGCGCCCGTCCCGTGACCACGAACTGCTCCCACATCGGCGAGGGCGAAGAATCCTTGGTGGTGATGATTTCCACCTGGTCGCCATTCTTCAAGGGCGTGTGCAGCGGCGCATGGTTGCCATTGACCTTGGCGCCCACCGCGTTGTTGCCCATGTCGGTATGCACCGCATAGGCGAAATCGATCGGCGTGGCGCCGCGCGGCAGAGAAATCAGCGAACCTTTGGGCGTGAAGCAGAAAACCTGGTCCTGGTACATGGCCAGGCGCGAATGTTCCAGCACCTCCTCGGCGCTGTCGCCGCGCTCCAGAAGATCCACCATGTCGCGCAGCCAACCATAGGTGACGCTGTCTTCCTTGCCGGCTTCCGGCACATGCTCGCGGTAGCGCCAATGGGCGGCGACGCCGCGCTCGGCAATGTCGTGCATGTCCTGGGTGCGGATCTGGATTTCCACCCGCTGTT
>JAEKMB010000121.1 GCA_019508105.1 Alphaproteobacteria bacterium | reverse complement strand
GACCTGGTCAAGCTCACCCGTCCCGACGGCGCTGCGGTGAAGATCGACGTGGCCAAGGTCGTCGCCGTGCGCCCCGCCCAGCCGGGCGAATATGCCCACAGCGTCAAGACGGTACTCATCCTGGCCAAGCATAAGCGCCAGGGCGTGCGCGAGGATGTGCAGGTTGCCACCGCCGCCATCCGCAGCGTAGGCGGGCTGATCTAGCCGGTGCCCTAGCGCCGCCGCCCGGAGCGGGTAATATTATCCCCTCGGATCTGGCGGGGACGCGCATGCGCAATACCATCTGTATCGGAATGCTGCTGGCCGCGGTGCCTGCCTTAATGTTGGCGGCTCCCGCCTGCGCCGCCGGCGGTCCGTTCGATACCCCCAGCAGCTTGCCATACCAGGCGCCGCGCTTCGACATCATCAAGGACCGCGACTATCAGCCGGCCTTCGAGGCGGGCATGAAGCAGCAGCTGGCCGAGATCGCCGCCATCGCGGACAACAAGGATACCCCCAGCTTCGACAACACCATCGTGGCGATGGAGCAGTCGGGCCGGATGCTGGAGCGGGTCAACAATACCTTTTCCGGCGTCGTGCAGGCCAATACCAATCCCGCGCTGGACAAGGTGCAGACCGTCGAGGCGCCCAGGCTGGCGGCGCATAACGACGCCATCTATCTCAATGCCAAATTGTTCGCACGGGTGAAGGCGCTCTACGACCGGCGCGCCGCCCTGAAGCTGGACCCGGAAGCACTGCAGGTTCTGGCGCTCTATTACCGCCAGTTCGTCCATGCCGGCGCCAACTTGCCGCCGGCGGACAAGGCCCGGCTGCAACAGATCAACAAGCAGGGCGCCAGCCTGGAAACCGATTTCCAGCAAAGGCTGGTGGCCGCGGCGAAGGCCGGCGCGCTGGTGATCAACGATAAAGCCGAGCTTGCCGGACTGTCGGAAGCGGAGATCGCTAATGCCGCGCAGGCCGCCAAAGGGCGCGGGCTTGCCGGCAAGTATGTCATTCCGCTGCAGAACACCACCCAGCAACCGCTGCTGACTTCACTGGCAGATCGCAACGTGCGCGAAAGGCTGTTCCAAAATAGCTGGACTCGCACCGAGAAAGGCGACAAGCACGACACCCGCGCCATCATTGCGCAACTGGCCGTGCTTCGCGCCGAGAAGGCCAAGCTGCTCGGCTATCCCAACTATGCGGCTTATGTGCTGTACGATCAGATGGCCCAGACGCCGCAGGCGGTGGACAAGTTCATCCGCCAGCTGGTGCCCCCCACCCGCGCCAAAGCAGGTGAGGAAGCCCGGCTGATCCAGGCCGCCATCGACAAAGACGGCAAGCATTTCGATCTCAAGCCCTGGGATTGGCAGCGTTATGCCGAAAAGGTGCGCAAGGCGCGCTACGAACTGGATGAAGAGGCGCTCAAGCCCTATTTCGAACTCCACAAAGTATTGGAGGACGGCGTCTTCTATGCCGCCACCAAGCTTTACGGCATCACCTTCAAGCGCCGCACCGATATTCCGGTCTATCACCCCGATGTGATGGTTTACGAAGTGTTCGACCAGGACGGCTCCAAGCTGGGGCTGATGTATTTCGATTACTTCAAGCGTGACAACAAGTCCGGCGGCGCCTGGATGAGCAATTTCGTGGGCCAGTCCAAGCTCAGGGGCCTCAGGCCGGTCATCTACAATGTCGCCAACTTCACAAAGCCCGCGCCGGGCGCGCCGGCACTGATCAGCTTCGACGACGCCAACACCATGTTCCATGAGTTCGGCCATGCCCTGCATGGGCTGTTCGCAAACCAGACCTATCCACTGGTGTCGGGTACCAATGTGGCGCGCGACTTTGTCGAGTTTCCCTCCCAGTTCAATGAGCATTGGGCGCTTTATCCCGACGTGCTCAAGCACTATGCCGTCCATTACAAGACCGGCGCGACCATCCCGCAAAGCCTGGTGGACAAGATCAAGGCTTCGGAGAATTGGGGCCAGGGCTATGCGCTGGGCGAGCTGTTGGCCGCCTCGCAGCTGGACATGCAGTGGCACACCTTGGCGCCGGGCACCCCCAAGCAGGATGTCGATGCCTTCGAAACCCAGGCGCTCAAGACGACCGGCACCGACTTTCCCAATGTGCCCACCCGCTACCGCTCCAGCTATTTCCTGCACATCTGGGCCAATGGTTACGCAGCCGGCTATTACGCCTATCAATGGACGGTGATGCTGGATGACGATGCCTATGCCTGGTTCACCGCCCATGGCGGGCTGACCCGGGCCAATGGCCAGCGCTTCCGCGACCTGGTCCTGTCCCGCGGCCACACTTTGGATTACGGCCCTATGTTCAAGGCCTTTTACGGCAAGGACCCCGATATCGGTCCGATGCTGGTGCATCGCGGCCTGGTGCCGCCAAAATAGGAAACTGGGCCCGTCCATGCCTTACGGTGCTGAACGCCCGCGACATGCAGTCCCTGCGCTTTCAACCTCGAGCGGCTTTGCGGCGACCGCTTAACTTTTCTTGCTTTTCCTTTTGCTCTTCTTCTTGGACTTCTTTGCCTTCTTGGGGACCTTCTTGCCTTCCTTGCGGGCTTCCGACAGGCCGATGGCGATCGCCTGCTTCCTGCTCTTCACTTTCCTGCCGGAACCGCTTTTCAGAGTGCCTTTCTTGCGCTCATGCATCGCCTTCTTGACCTTTTTCGAGGCGCCTTTGGAATATTTTCGTGCCATGACTTTTTCCTTATAGGTGGCGGAACCATAACCGGCGAAATTCATTCGGGTTCCGGAACGGGCGGGCGAGGTGGCGTGTTGCCATCAGGTCGCTGTGCACGAAAGTTCCGCCATGATGATCACCCTTTCCCGGCTTTATCCCGACAGCGCCATCGCCCGGGCGGTGGTCGATGAGCTGAAGGCGGCAGGCCTTCCCGAAGACGATATTGGCATCATTGCGCCTTCGCGCGCCCTGTCGCAGCCCATGAAGAATGCCGATATGGAAAATGCGGATGACGTGATCGATCGGGATCGCGACGGCCGGGATGATCGCGGGCAGTTGGTAAACAAGAGTGCTGGCGTCGGCGCGGCGCTGGGCGGTGCGGCCGGGCTGTTGGCGGGATTGAGCGCCTTCGTATTTCCTGGAATTGGCGCGGTGGTGGCGGCGGGCTGGCTGGCCTCGGCCCTGGCCGGCGCGGTGGTGGGCGGTGCAGTTGCGCGACCTGGACACGCTGCAGGTCAAACGCCCGTAAACTTTTCACGCGCAGAGCACGCCCTTAGCTCCTCATGGCCGCCCGAAAAAAGACTGCCAAAAAGACCAAAGGGCCGAAGAAGACCAAAAAGAAGAAGTGGTCCGGCAAGGTGACGCGGGAAAGCGACGCCCTGGACCTCAAAAAGGGCGTGTTCAAGTCTAAAGATCCCAAAAAGATCGCCGCCTCGCTCAAACGCTCGGCCGAAGACAGCCATCGCCGCAAATCCAGCCCTTACCGCTCGGCCATGTCGATGCTGACTTTTTATGTCAACCGGGGCGGAAAAGATCTTCCGGCCAGCCAGAAGAAGGTGCTGGAAAAGGCCAAGGGCGAACTGCGTCGCCTGTTCGACAAGGACTGACGGTCCGTATAAAAGCCGCAGCATGAGCAGGGCGGCTTTCATCGCCGGCGACTGGGGCACCAGCCGCTTGCGGCTTTATCTATGTGACAGGCGTGGCGAGGTACTGGCGCGAGCCGAAGGCGAGGGCGCTTCGGTGCCAGACTGCGCCGGCCGCTTCGCTGCCGTGGTGGCACCCTGGGACCAGGCGCATGGCGTGTTGCCGGCGGTGCTGGGCGGCATGGTGGGTTCAACCATCGGCTGGCGCGAGGTGCCCTATCTGAAATGCCCGGCAAAGCCCGGCGCCATCGCGGGTGCGGCGCTGCGCTTTGAAGCGGGCGGGCGCGCCATCGCCATCCTGCCGGGCTTGTCCTGCACCGGCAAAACCGGTGCGCCGGATGTGATGCGCGGCGAGGAAACCCAGATATCGGGTGCGCTGCGCCTTCGTCCCGATCTGACCAAGGGCCGCCATGTCCTCTGCATGCCCGGCACCCATGTGAAATGGGTGGTGGTGGAAGAGGGCGCGGTGATCCAGTTCCAGACCGCGCTGTCGGGAGAATTGTTCGAGTTGGTGCGCCGCCACAGCGTGCTGGCGCGCGATGGCGGCGAGGTGGATCCCGCAAGTCGGGGATTTGCGCGCGGTCTGGATTTTGCCCGCGCCAACGAAAATGCCGACCTGCTGCATCTTCTGTTCAGCACCCGCAGCCGCGTGGTCACGGGCGAGATGCCCAAGGCCGACGCGGCGTCCTATTTGTCGGGCCTGATGCTGGGCAAGGATATCGGCGCGGCGCGCAGCTTGCTCGACCTCGAAGGGCCGGTGCAGCTGATCTGCAGCCCCGGGCTGGCGGCGCTTTATGCCAGGGCGCTCAGCGCCTATGATCTCACTAGCGCCGTGATTGACGGCGATGCAGCGGCCCTGGCGGGCCTGGTCCACGCCCATGCGGAAATTTTCTCATGAACCCTGATGCCTTGCTGGCCGGATTACCCATCGTCGCCATCCTGCGCGGCGTGACGCCTGGCAGGGTCCTGGGCGTGGCGGAGGCGCTGTTTGATGCAGGCATCCGCGCCATCGAAGTTCCGCTGAATTCTCCCGATGCCTTCGCCAGTATCGAAAGCCTGGCCAGGATGTTCGGCGACCGCTGCCTGATCGGCGCGGGCACCGTGCTGAATGCGGCCGATGTGGACCGGGTGGCGGCGGCCGGCGGCAAGCTGCTGGTGACACCCAACACAAATCCCGCTGTCATCGCGCGCGGCGTGGAACAGGGCCTCACCGTGATGCCGGGCTTCTATACACCCAGCGAAGCTTTTGCCGCCCTGGCGGCCGGCGCGAAATATCTCAAGCTGTTTCCGGCGGCCACCGGCGGCACCGATCATCTCAAAGCCATGCTGGCGGTGCTGCCCAAGGGGCAACCGGTTTATGCCGTGGGCGGGGTCGGCGCCGGCAACATGCAGGAATGGCGCCGCGCCGGTGCCGCCGGTTTCGGGCTAGGGTCGGAATTGTTCAAGCCGGATTTCAGCGACGAAGACATCGCCGCCCGCGTCCGCGCCAGTGTGGCTGCGTTCAAGGCTGCAAACTAAAAACTTGTCATTCCCGCGCAAGCGGGAATTCCAACTTTTGACTTTACCAAGTTGGATGCCCGCTTTCGCGGGCATGACAACTGAGTTTACCAATTTGTATAGGAACCATCCGGCCGTTTGTTGATCTGGATGGGCGCATAATGCTCCGTCCAGTCGCCCACCCTTTGCAGCTTGCTGGTGTCCAGGGTTACGCCCAGGCCGGGGCGCTCATTGGGCCAGAGTTTACCGTTATGGAAGTCATAGGCCTGCGGCAGATAGGGCCAGGGCTCGCGGCCGGCGCTGGTCATTTCCATCAGCGCGATCACCGAGGTGGCGGTGAGGCAATGGACCAGGGCGGTTTCGCCGATGGGCCCGGTGAAATGTGGGATCATGCCGCAATAATGGGTCTCGCACAGGGCGGCGATTTTCATATATTCGGTGATGCCGCCGACATTGGGCACGGTGCAGCGGGCAAAATCGATCAGATTCTGCTCGATCAGCGGGCTCATCTCCCACTTCACACCATAGATCTCGCCCACCGCGATCGGCACCCGCAGCCGCGGGCGTAACACTTTATAGATGTCAATATTCTCGCCGCGGATCAGGTCCTCGCAGAAGAAGGGATGCAATGGCTCCAGCTCGGTGGCCAGGGTGATGGCATCCTGCGGATCCATGGTACCGTGGAAGTCGATCGCCCAGGCCCCGTCCTTGCCCACGCCGCGGCGGATGGCCTGGCAGTCTTCCACGGTGCGGCGCACCGCCTCGAAACGGTCGAACACCTGGTTCTCGCGCACGCCGGTGCGATAGGCGCGGAAGCCTTCGGCGACACAGGCGCGCGCCGCGTCTTCCAACGTGCCGCCCTTGGGCGTGGGATAAGAGGTGGCGTAGCATTCCACATAGTCGCGGCTCTTGCCGCCCAGGAGCTGCCACACCGGCACCCCCAGCGCCTTGCCCTTGAGATCCCACAGCGCCACGTCCAGCGCGCCCAGCGAGTGGGTCTTTTCCCGCCCCGCCGGATAGAAATAGCCACGCTCCATCACCTGCCACAGATGCTGGACGCGGAAGGGGTCCTCGCCGATCAACAGGCCGGCGCATTGTTCCATGGTCGAAGGCTCACCGCCTTCGCCGATGCCCATTAAGCCGCTTTCGGTCTCGATGGTGACGATGTTGGTGGACTGGTTGAAAGTCGGCTGATGCACATTGGGGCGCCCGGCCGCGTCGGTGGGGGTTTTGTAGTAGCGGATGCGCTTGATCCTGTCTTTGGGCAGGCCCAGCGCAAAGGCGTCCGGCGCCGTCCACAGCGCGGCAGCCGTGCCCAGCATGCCCGTCATCAAGGTGCGGCGGTCCATGGTCATCTCCCCAGTGATGATTGTCGTGATTTCAGGTCAGATTGCAGATCCAACCTTTGTTGGCGTCGCAATACCACAGCACGCCATCCTTGATGTCCAGCCCGTGGATGGAAGGATCATTGGCCTTGTCCAGCACGATCTTAGCGACGATGGCGCCGTCGGTAATTTGCAGCTTGTAGATTTCCGCTTCATCGGCGCCGACGCACCAGATGTGGTCGCCCTCCAGCGCGATGCCATGGGTGCGCACCGTCGGCGCCTGGATGCTGCGCGCCACGGTGCCCGTTTCGGCATTGATGAGATAGAGCTTGCCGCCGGCCGGCGTCGCCAGCCAATACTGGCCGTTGCCCGCCCACTTGACGCCATGGCCGCCGGATTCCGGCGGCAGGTCGCCGGGCTTGGGCACGCGGGTGACATAGGTGCCATAGATGCCCCAGCCCGGTGTCTCCCACTTCTTCAGGGTCTTGCCGGTCTTGGGATCC
Organism: Alphaproteobacteria bacterium; assembly: GCA_019508105.1. GTDB lineage: Bacteria > Pseudomonadota > Alphaproteobacteria > Micropepsales > Micropepsaceae > Rhizomicrobium. The sequence continues at coordinate 10,296 of JAEKMB010000121.1, read as the reverse complement.
ACCTTGAGGGTCGAAGGATTGCCGCTCAGCACCTTGGTTGAGGTGATGAACCAGGCGCCATCGCCATAGGTAATACCGCTGCCGTGGATGGACTCGGTCTGCACACTGGCCAGCACCGCGCCGGTCTTGGCATTGATGGTGAAGACTTTGTTGGGATCCTTCTGGTCCAGGATCCACAAATCGCCATTGGGGGCGAACTGCATGTCGTTGGGCTGGTCCACCTGTGGCTTGAGGTTGTAGAGCTTGTTCACCTTCTTGGGGATCACGGTTGCGTTCTTGCGTGCGGCGATGGTGGCGGCGGGAATGATCGGATCGGCGGCAAAGACGCTGCCCGGCATGGCGATGCCTGCGGCCGTGCCCGCCAACATGGTGCGGCGTGAAAATTTCCCCATCCCGTTCTCCTTATGGTGTGCTTTTGCGGCTATTTAAGCGCCTTTGGGCTCCTGCGCAAAACCGCGCGCCGCGGCATTTGTTTTTGTCCGCCTCCTGACATAGTGTTTGCGCAAGCGGCCCCGCCAAAGGGAGCCGCGTGAGCGAAGGCGGCAAAAGTCCGCCGGCCGGGGTCGAGGAAACAGGACAGGAATCAATACGTTATCGGCGCAAGCCGAAACGTGTCTCTCGTGACGCGCCTGACAGGACGCAAGCAACATAAAGCGGGATCAACCCGCGACATCGGTGCCGCCTTCTTTCCGAAGGCGGCATTTTTTTTGGTGATGTTCCATGTCGCAGTGCAGCGTAACTCTTTGAGGTTTTTTTTCGCTGGGGCCTGCCTTAGAACCGGTTGTTCAGCCAGCGAAATAACGGAGTTGATATGCAGGGTTTGAAATGGGGCGTGGTGGCATTGTTGGCGGCGGGTTTTGCCGCGCCGGCCTGGTGCGAGACCACCGTACTGACCAATCTGACCCTGATCGACGGGACCGGCGCGGCGGCCCAACCCAATTCCGCCATTGTGATGACCAATGGCAAGATCACCTATGCCGGCCCCGCCGCCGCCATGAAGGCGCCCAAGGACGCCACGGTCCAGGACCTGTCCGGCAAGTTCGTGATCCCCGGCATCATCGACAGCCATGTCCATATCGGCCTGATGCATGACGTCACTCAGGACGAGAAATATTTCACGCCCGAGAATGTGAGTGCCGATCTCAAGCAATATGCCGCTTACGGCGTCACCGCGGTGCAGGTGCTGGGCACCGACAAGGATTTCGTCCTGGACCTGCGCAATCAGCAGCGCAAGAGCCGCCCCACCATGTCGCGGGTGTTCAGCGCCGGCCAGGGTGCGGTGATCAAGGGCGGCTATGGCGGGTTGGTTGGGGTGACCCAGCCCATTGCCACCCCGGAAGAGGCGCGCAAGCTGGTGGACGAGCAGGCTGCCAAGGGCGTTGATTTCATCAAGCTGTGGGTGGACGACGAGCGCAAGACCATTCCGGTCAAGATGCCGCCGGCGGTGTCCGCCGCGATTATCGACGAGGCCCACAAGAAGCATCTGCGCGCCGTGGCGCATGTCTTCTATCTGGACGATGCCAAGGAACTGATCCGCGAAGGGGTGGACGGCTTCGGCCACATGGTCCGCGACCAGCCGGTGGACAAGGAACTGCTGGACATGATGAAGGCCAAGGGCGTGTGGATGGTCTCCGGCACCCTGTCGCGCGAGATGGCCTACAGCCTGGCCATGATGCCCTGGCTGAACGATCCCTTCTTCACCCGCGGCGTGACGCCAGGCACCCTGGATGCGCTGCGCAGCATGGCCCGCGAAAAGGCGGTGGTGCTGGGCCCGACGCGGTTCCCGGGTCTTCCTTATGAAAAGAAAGTGTTCTGGGACATGGACCGCACCTTGTTCCAGGCGCTGGAAAATTGGCAGGCGATGGTGAATGCCGGTGTCAATGTCGGCATGGGCACCGACAGCGGCCCCAATGGCCGCTTTCCCGGCTTCAATGCCCATGAAGAAATGCAGATGCAGGTGCTGGCGGGCCGCACGCCGATGGAGGCCATCAAGTCCGCAACCAGCGACAATGCCCGCTGGCTGGGCGACAAAAGCATCGGCAGCGTCCAGGCCGGCAAATGGGCCGATCTGGTGGTGCTGGAGAAGAATCCGCTGGACGATATTCGCAACACCCAGACGATCTCGGCGGTGTTCATCGCCGGTAACTCGGTGCCGACCATCTGGCAGACCTGCCGCGACCGTCCGCTCAGCGCCTGCACTACGGGGTCGCCCAGCGAACCGCCGCATATGCCGTACTGATCCTCCCGCATGACAGGAACTGAACGCCGGGCCTTCGCGCCCGGCGGTTGAAGGGAAGCCGACATGTCCACCGCCCGACCGACGCGTGTGCGCCACATCATCCTGGCGCTGACCATTGCGGCCTACTTCATCACCTATCTGGACCGGGTGCTGCTTTCCAACGCGCTGCCGGTGATCCAGAAGGAATTCGGTTTCAGCCTGGTCACGCTGGGCCTGATCCAGAGCTGCTACCAGTGGTCCTATGCGCTGTTTCAGATTCCGGGCGGCTGGTTCGGCGACCGCGCCGGCCCGCGCATCGCCATGACCAGCGTGGTGGTGTGGTGGTCCATCTTTACCATTGTCACCGGTTTTTCCGGCTCGGTCACCATGCTGATGATCTGCCTGGCCCTGATCGGCTTTGGCGAAGCCGGCGCCTTCCCTATCGCTAACCGCGCGCTCTCGCGCTGGATGCTGCCCAGCGAACGCGGCATCGCGCAAGGAGCGACGCACGCCGGCTCGCGCCTGGCAGGGGCTCTGACGCCTGTAATGGTGGCGACACTGATCGCCACCTATAGCTGGCATGCGCCCTTCTTCCTGTTCGGCCTGGTCGGTATCGTCTGGGCGGCGATATGGTTCTGGTTTTATCGTGACGTTCCCAGCGAGCATACAAGCGTGAATGCCGGCGAGCGCCAAAAGATCGTCGCCGCGCTGGGCAATCCCAAGGGCCGCCCGCCGATTCCGTGGAAGCTGATCCTGAGCTCGCGCCAGATGTGGACCGTGGCGGCGATGTATTTTTGCTATGGCTATGCGCTGAACGTCTTTATCACCTACTACCCCAAATACCTGGACGCGGCGCGCGGCTATTCGCTGAAGGAGATGGGCTTCTTCGCCAGTCTGCCGCTGGCGGCCGGCGTGGTGGGTGACATCTGTGGTGGGTTGTTCTCGGACATGATCATCCACCGCACGGGCCGCATCAAATTCGCGCGCCAGAGTGTGGCGATCGTGGGGTTCCTGATCGCGGCGACCTGTTGCCCTCTGGCGGTGCTGCAGCCGGATCGTTACATCAGCGCCGCCCTGTTTGGCCTGACGGTGTTCGGGCTGGAACTGGTGGTGGGCAATGCCTGGGCGGTGACCCTGGACATTGGCGGCAGCTTTGCCGGCTCCTGTTCCGCGGTGATGAATTTCGTGGGTAATCTCGGCGGCGCCATCATGGCGACGGTGACGGTCTTTATCGTCACGGCCTGGGGCTGGAATTACGCCTTCTATGCCGTCTCGGTCATGGCGCTGATCGGCGCGGCCCTGTTCACCCAGATTGACGCCGGCCGCAAGCTGGCGCCTGAAGGGACCAGCCCGGTAGTCTGAGCTCCGTTTTGCGGTGTTTTAGGCCCCAAAACAGGGTGGTTCACTTTTGCGGGAAAATGGGTAAGGTCCCGGCCCCATGGAACCATTTACAAAGCTAGAGGGCGTCGCTGCCCCCCTGAACATGATCAATGTCGACACCGACATGATCATCCCCAAACAGTATCTCAAGACCATCCAGCGCACCGGGCTGGGCAAGGCGCTGTTCGACGAGATGCGCTTCAATCCGGACGGCAGCGAGAAGCCGGACTTTGTGCTGAACAAGCCGGCTTACCGCAAAGCCAAGATCCTGGTGGCGGGGGAGAATTTCGGCTGCGGCTCCAGCCGCGAGCATGCTCCCTGGGCGCTCTTGGATTTCGGCATCCGCTGCGTCATCGCGCCCAGCTTCGCCGATATTTTCTATGGCAACTGCTTCAAGAACGGCATCCTGCCGATCAAGCTGCCACAGGCCGAAGTGGACAAGCTGATGGACGATGCCGAGCGCGGCGCCAATGCCGTGATCTCCATCGACCTGGAGAAACAGGAAATTCGCGGCCCCGATGGCGGCATGATCAAGTTCGAGGTGGACCCGTTCCGCAAACAGGTTCTGCTCAATGGCTGGGACGATATCGCCCTGACCCTGCGCGCCGGCGAGAAGATTGACGCTTACGAAAAGACCCAGCAGCCCTGGCTTTAAGCCAGCGCTTTAGGAAAACATCCATGAACGAATACAAGCTGCTTCTGCTCCCGGGTGACGGGATCGGTCCTGAAGTGTTGGACGCCACCATGCGCGTGGTCGGCTGGTATGGCCAGAAGGGCCTGCCCTACCAGACCGAGGAAGCGCTTTTGGGCGGCGCGGCGATCGATGCCACCGGGCGTCCCGATCCGGATGAAACCTTCGTCAAGGCCATCGCCGCCGACGCGGTGCTGATGGGTTCGGTGGGCGGGCCCAAATGGGACGGCTTGCCGTTTGAGAAGCGTGCCGAGCGCGGCCTCTTGCGGGTGCGCAAGGATATGGGCGTCTATGCCAATCTGCGCCCCGCGCTGTGCTTTGATGCACTGAAGGATGCATCCACCCTCAAGCCCGAGATTGTGGCGGGCCTGGACATTCTGATCGTGCGCGAGCTGATGGGCGGGGTTTATTTCGGCGAGCCCAAGGAAACCACCACCCTGCCGAACGGCCAGAAGCGCGCCGTGGATACCGGCGTCTATACCACCAGCGAAATCGAGCGGGTCTGCCGCGTCGCCTTTGACATGGCGCGGCTGCGCGGCAACAAGGTGCACAGCGCCGAAAAGTCCAATGTGATGGTGACCGGTGTGCTGTGGAAGGAAGTCATCACCGCCCTGCACAAACGCGACTATGCCGATGTCGAGCTGCACCATATCCTGGCCGACAATGCCGCCATGCAACTGGTGCGCAATCCCAAGCAGTTCGACGTGCTGGTCACCGACAATCTGTTCGGCGATGTGCTGTCGGACGAAGCCGCCCAGCTCACCGGCTCAATCGGCATGCTGCCGTCAGCGTCCCTCGGCGACAAAAAAGCTAACGGGCTGCCGGCGGCCCTCTATGAACCCATCCATGGCTCTGCGCCTGACATCGCCGGCCAGGGCCTGGCCAATCCCATCGCCTCCATCCTCTCCTTCGCCATGTGCCTGCGCTATTCCTTCGGCATGAAGGACGAGGCGGCGCGGCTGGAAAAGGCGGTGGACCAGGTGCTGGCCGACGGCTATCGCACCGGCGACATCATGCAGCCCGGCATGACCAAGGTCGGCACCACGGCGATGACCGATGCCATTCTGAAGGCGTTGGATAAGAGCGCTTAGCCATTTGTCATTCCCGCGTAAGCGGGAATCCAACTTCTTGTGATCCCGATAGAGAAAGTTGGATGCCCGCTTTCGCGGGCATGACAATAAACCTCAATCGCCCTTTAGGTCCCGCCGCGCCTGGTGCAGCAGCGGCTCGGTATAGCCGGATGGCTGTTCCTTGCCCTTGAACACCAGATCGCACGCCGCCTGGAAGGCGATGCCATCATAACCGGGTGCCATGGGCCGATACAGCGGATCGCCGGCGTTCTGCTGGTCCACCACTTTCGCCATGCGTTTCAGAGTTTCCGTCACCTGGTCCGCTTTGCAGATGCCGTGCTGCAGCCAGTTGGCGATATGCTGACTGGAAATGCGCAAGGTGGCGCGGTCTTCCATCAGCCCGACATTGTGGATGTCCGGCACCTTGGAGCAGCCCACGCCTTGGTCTACCCAGCGCACCACATAGCCCAGAATGCCTTGCGCGTTGTTGTCCAGCTCCTGCTGTACTTCCTCGGGCGACCAGTTGGGCCGGTCGGCCAGCGGGATGGTGAGGATGTCCGACAGCCTGGCGCGGGGGCGCGATTTCAGCTCATCCTGCCGCGCCTGCACATCGAGCTGATGGTAATGCAGGGCATGCAAGGTGGCGGCAGTGGGTGAGGGCACCCAGGCGCAGGAGGCGCCCGCCCTGAGATGGCCGATCTTGGCCTTCAGCATGTCGGCCATACGGTCGGGCATCGCCCACATGCCCTTGCCGATCTGCGCCTTGCCCTGAAAACCGCAGGCCAGGCCGATATCCACATTCTGGTCTTCATAGGCGGTCAACCACTTCGATGTCTTCATCTCGCCCTTCATGACCATGGGGCCGGCATACATGGAGGTATGCATCTCGTCGCCGGTGCGATCCAGGAAGCCGGTATTGATGAAGACAATGCGACCCTTGGCGGCGCGGATACATTCTTTCAGATTGGTCGACGTGCGGCGTTCCTCGTCCATCACGCCCATCTTGATGGTGTGACGTTCCAGGCCCAAAAGGTCCTCGATGCCATCGAACATGGTGTTGGTGAAAGCGACCTCGGCGGGGCCATGCATCTTGGGCTTGACGATATAGATGCTGCCCTTGCGGCTGTTGGCGCGTTTGCCCCTGATGTCATGCAGCGCCACCAGGGAGGTCACCACCCCGTCCATCAGCCCTTCGCCGATCTCGCTGCCGTCAGGGAGCAGAATGGCGTCGCTGGTCATCAGGTGCCCGACATTGCGGATGAAAAGCAGGCTGCGGCCCGGCAGGGTGAGCTTGCCGCCATCCGGCGCCGTGTAGGTCCGATCCGGGTTGGCGCGGCGCTCCAGAGTCTTGCCCCCCTTTTCAAAGCTGGCGCTCAGACTGCCGTTCATCAGGCCCAGCCAGTTGCGATAGGCGTCGGCCTTATCCTCTGCATCCACCGCGGCGATGGAGTCTTCACAGTCCATGATGGTGGTGATGGCCGATTCCAGCACCACATCGCTGATACCGGCTTTATCGGTTTTGCCGATGGGCGTGCTGCAGTCGAGATTGATTTCGATATGCAGGTTGTTGTGCGCCAAGAGGATCACCGACGGCGCCGTGGCATCGCCCACATAGGCTTTGAACTGGGATGGGTTCTTCAGGTCCGGCCTGAGCGCACCGCCTTCGACCGACAGCGCGCCGATATCTTTCCAGGAGCCGCCCGCCAGCGGCGCGGCCTGGTCCAGCACCTCACGGGCGAAGGCAATCACTTTCTCGCCGCGTTTGGGGTTGTAGCCCTTGCCGGACGCCAGCTCGCCGCCTTGCGAAATCGCGTCCGTGCCATAGAGCGCGTCATACAGGCTGCCCCAGCGCGCATTGGCCGCATTCAGGGCAAAGCGCGCATTGGTCAGCGGCACCACAAGCTGTGGGCCGGCCACGGTGGCGATTTCCGGATCGACATTGGTGGTGCCGATCTGGAAGTCCGGTCCCTCGGGCACCAGATAGCCGATCTCTTTCAGGAAGGCGGTATAAGCGACCACATCGATGGGGCGAGCAGGGTGGGCCTTGTGCCAGGCGTCGATCGCCGCCTGCAGCCGGTCGCGCTCGGCCAGCAGCGCCTTGTTCTGCGGCATCAGCCGTAGCGCCAGGGCGGCGAAGCCGGACCAGAATTTGTCCGCTTCCACGCCGCTGCCTGGCAGGGCCTCGTTGCCAATGAAATCGTACAGCGGCCGCGCCACTGCAAGGCCGTGAACCGAAACTCTTTCCACCATGACGCTCTTCTTTGTAGGGGTGGCATAAGCCTAGGTCCCGTTCACCCAAATGAAAAGGCCGGGCTTTGCAGCCCGGCCTTTTGCATTCGTCTGTGGCGCCCGTCAGTGCGGCGGGATCATCCAGGGCCAGAAATTCTGCTGCAGGAATACCAGAATCCCCAGCAGCACGGTCAGGACGATGCTGTGCACGAAGGTGCGGGCGAAGATACTGCCTTCATGCCCCCTCAGGTCGCTGATGGCCGCCCCGGTGGCGATATTCTGGGGCGAGATCATCTTGGCGAACACGCCGCCCGAGGAATTGGTCGCCGCCATCAGCACCGGATCAAAGCCCAGTTTGTTCGCCGCCACCACCTGCAGATTGCCGAACAGGGCATTGCCGCTGGAATCGCTGCCCGACAGGAACACCGCCAGCCAGCCCAGGAAGGCCGATACCAGCGGGAAGAAGACGCCCGCCGAGGCGACGCCCAGGCCCAGCGTATAGGCCATGCCCGAATAGTTCATCAGGAAGGCCAGGCCCACGATCGCCACCACCGTCAGGGTCGGCAGCAACACCTGCCTGAAGGCGGTAATGAAGGCGGTGATGAAGCCCTTGGGACCCATGCCGACCGCCAGGGCCGTCAGGATCGCTGTCACCATCACGGCGGTGCCGGTGGCCAAAGGCTGGAACGACCACAGCGCGGCATAGGGCTTGCCATACAGGGTGATAAAGACCTGGTTGTGCAGGCCCGGCCACTGAATGTTCTGCTGGCCCATGCCGGCCACCTTGAAGATGGTCCAGAGGATCACCACCGCGGCCATGATCAGCCAGGGCAGCCAGCCCTGCCAGGTCGGAACCGTGGCATGGTCGGTATGGATTTCGCTGGCGGGACCCACACCCAGCGCATATTCCGGATCCGGCTTGGGCTGCCACACTTTTAGGAACAGCACGGTGGCGAGCAGGGTGCTGAGCGCCGACAGCACGTCGGTCAGGACATAGTTCACATAATTGGACGTGATGAACTGCATGCCGGCAAAGGCGCCGCCCGCCACCAGCACGGCGGGGAATACCGCCTTCACCGACTTCAGTCCGCCATACAGGGCGATGACATAGAAAGGCAGCAGGAAGGCGAAGAAGGGAAGCTGGCGGCCCACCATGGCGCCCAGCGCATCGGCGGGCAGGGCGGTGACGCCCGACAGGGTGGTGATGGGGATACCCAGCGAACCGAAGGCGACCGGCGCGGTGTTGAAGAGAAGGGCATAGACCACCGCATCAATCGCCTTGAAGCCCAGCATGATCATCAGCGAGGCGCTGATCGCGACCGGGGCGCCGAAGCCGGTCACTCCTTCCAGCAGCGAGCCGAAGCCATAGCCGATCACGATCAGCACAATGCGGCGGTCATTGGGGATATGGGTCAGCACCCAGCGGCGGAAGGCGTCGAAGCGGCCCGACTGGACGGCGACGTTATAGAGCGTCAAAGCGGCCAGCACGAGCCACATGATCGGCCACAGGGCGAAGGCCATGCCGTCCGCCGTCGCGGACAGGGCCAGGTTCAGCGGGAACTGCCAGACGGCCAGGGCGATCGCCAAGGTCACCGCCAGGCCGGCAAGGGAGGATTGCCAGGCCGGACGCTTGAGCACCCCCAGCATTACCAGCACCACAAGGATTGGAATGGCCGCGACCAGGAAGGACAGGCCCAGGCTGCCCGACACCGGTGTCAGCAATTGGTGGAACATATTGTCCTGCATTTCGTCCTCCGTGAAGGCGTGCGCGCCTTGCCCCATGTTCTTCCGGTGGCGCGCCGCTGGCGACGCTCCGGTTCGAGGTGTTTTGAATGCGGCTGTGCGGAAAGAACGCGAGACGCGTTCGCCGCCTAAACCCCCTCAGATCCCCGTCTTGTTGGGAACCGTTAGATCAAAAAAAGCCGTTTCGGCCAAGGAATTTGCAACGGTGCACTGCACCATTGCCCGTCACAACTAGGCGTTCCAGGTCGAGGCGACGTGCGTCGGGTCTTCCTGCGAATTCCGTTCCGACATCAGAAAGCTGTAATAGCCGCAGCCGCCGCCCGGATACTCCCGGCAGATGGTGGGGCGGGCGTGATAGATGGTGCAGCAGCGCTTGGTGGTGTCGAAGAAGCGGCAGATCTTGCCGAAATGGGGATCAGCCTTGCGCCGCATGGCATAGGGTTCGTCCCCGTCGGTCTTGGTGAATTTCTTCCGCGCCGCCTCGAACTCCAGGCCGAAGTGATCGGCCAGCCGCTGCACGTCACGTTTCTTGAGGGGGATCAGGGGATAGGAGCAGCAATAGCCCGGACACTTCGCACAATTATAAGACGCCACGTTAAACCACCTGAATCGCTATACGCCTCATTAGCATGAACGCTTCAGTCCGCCATGCGTATCCCAGTCGCGGCGACGCCATGACGCGACCCCTCTTCGCGTCGGCGCCCCCGCGTTGTATCAAAAGGCAATGGCCAACAAGCCGATCTTCTTCGATGCCTCCGGGCGCCGCGCCGCCCGCATCAAGGTCTTGGCCTGGGTGGTGGGCATCGCCGCCCTGGTCATCCTGGTAGGCTTTGTCACCAGCCTGGCCCTGGCCCCGCCGGTCACCGGGTTGGACTTGCCGGGCCGAGCCCAACCGCCGGCCAACGTGCTCAAACGCGCCCAGAAACCTGGCCTTCTGGCCCGTGCCCAGCGGCTGGCGGCGGCGG
>JAEKMB010000051.1 GCA_019508105.1 Alphaproteobacteria bacterium | reverse complement strand
TATCTGGCATTCCGGAAAATGGACGAGGGAGATGCGTTTCAGACCTTGCAGGATATCAACGAAAGCGCCGGACTGGGGACCCGGCTTTATCTGGTCGAAGATTCCGAGTATTTGCGCTGGTTTCATTTCGAGAGTGAAAACATTCACAAGGCGCAAAGCCTAGCGCATTATTGCCTCACGACTATCGACAGCATAATTGACGTCATCTCTTTTGAACCTCCCATGGTATCGCAATGAGCATTGTCATCGCCGTCGACGGGACTGCTGCGAGCGGGAAGGGCACCCTGGCCAAGAAGCTGGCGGCGCATTTCGGTTTTGCCCATCTGGATTCCGGCGCGCTCTACCGGCTGACGGCGCTCAGTGTGCTGGAGAAAAATGGCGATCCGTCCAATGAGGCTGATGCTTTGAAGGGGGCCCAGACGATCGATTTCAACCGGGCCGGCGATCCGGCCATCCGCACCGATATCGTGGGCAAGGCCGCCAGCCAGGTGGCCGCCATCGCGGCGGTGCGCGATGCGCTGCTGGAGTTCCAGCAGAACTTCCTGGCCCATCCCCCCGGCGGCAGCCCGGGCGCGGTGATGGATGGGCGGGATATCGGCACCGTCATCTGCCCCACCGCCACCGCCAAGCTCTATGTCGATGCCAGGCTGGAAACCCGGGCCCGGCGGCGCTGGTCGGAACTCAAGGCGATGGGAATTCGCCGGGCCGAACAGGATGTTGTGGCTGAATTGGCGGCCCGGGACGCGGCCGACAAGTCCCGCCCCATTTCGCCCCTGAAACAGGCGCCGGACGCCGACTTGCTGGATACCTCCGATTTGGGTATAGACGCCGCGTTCGCGGCAGCCCTAGCCTTGGTTTCTCCCAAGGTCGAGGGCGCGCTCAAGGACCGCCACAGGGGCTAAGGAGGCCCGGCGGCCTAAAGGGTATCCCGCTTACTTATCCAAAAACCAAGCCCGGGCATCCCGCCTGGGAAGTCCGTCACGCCGGAGCGCATCGCGCGAAGGCGGATTGGCATGCATGACGTACAGGAATTACATGGCTCGCGCCGCAACCAAAGAACGCACTACCCCTACCGAATCCATGGCCACTCCCTCCCGCGAGGATTTCGCGGCGATGCTGGAGCAGAGATTCGAAACCCAGTCCCCCCAGGAAGGCCAGGTCATCAAGGGCACCATTGTCGCCATTGAGAATGACTTCGCCATGGTGGATGTCGGCCTCAAGACCGAGGGGCGGATTTCGCTGAAGGAATTCGCCATGCCGGGCGTGCCCGCCGACATCAAGGTGGGCGATACGGTGGAAGTCTATCTGGAGCGCGTCGAGAACGCGCTGGGCGAAGCGGTGCTGAGCCGCGACAAGGCCCGCCGCGAGGAAAGCTGGATCAAGCTGGAAAAGGCCTTCACCGACGTGACCCGTGTCACCGGCGTGATCTTCGGCCGCGTCAAGGGCGGCTTCACGGTCGACCTGGACGGCGCCGTAGCCTTCCTGCCCGGCAGCCAGGTTGATGTGCGCCCGATGCGCGATGTCGGCCCGCTGATGAACCAGCCGCAACTGTTCCAGATCCTCAAGATGGATCGCCGCCGCGGCAATATCGTGGTGTCGCGCCGCGCTGTGTTGGAAGAGCGCCGCGCCGAGGAACGCACTTCGCTGGTGGCGAGCCTGCAGGAAAAGCAGATCGTCGAAGGCGTGGTCAAGAACATCACCGACTATGGCGCCTTTGTGGATCTGGGCGGCGTGGACGGACTTCTCCATGTCACCGACATCGCCTGGCGCCGCGTCTCCCATCCCACCGAAGTCTTGCAAGTGGGCCAGACCGTCACGGTGCAGATCATCAAGATCAACCATGAGACCCAGCGCATCAGCTTGGGCATGAAGCAGCTCCAGACCGATCCCTGGGAAGGCGTCGCCGCCAAATATCCGGTGGGCGTGCAGTTCAAGGGCAAGGTCACCAACGTCACCGATTACGGCGCCTTTGTGGAGCTGGAGCCGGGTGTCGAAGGCCTGGTCCATGTTTCGGAAATGTCCTGGGTCAAGAAGAACATGGCCCCCTCCAAGCTGGTCACCCCCGGCACGGATGTGGACGTGGCGGTGCTGGAAGTGGATTCCAACAAGCGCCGCATCAGCCTGGGCCTGAAGCAGACCCAGGAAAATCCCTGGAACGCCTTCACCGCCAACCATCCGGCGGGCACCGTGATCGAGGGCGAGATCAAGTCCATCACCGAATTCGGCCTGTTCATCGGCCTGGATTCGGACATTGACGGCATGGTCCATCTGTCCGACCTGTCCTGGTCGGTGCCGGGCGAGGAAGCCATCAAGACCTATGAAAAGGGCCAGGTGGTGAAGGCCAAGGTACTGGACATTGATGTCGAGAAGGAGCGCGTTTCCCTGGGCATCAAGCAGCTCGAGAATGACCCGATCGAGAAGGCCGGCCCGTCGGGCGGCGGCCTGAAGAAGAACCAGGTCGTTACCGGCACGGTCACGGAAGTGAATGACGGCGGTATCGAGGTCGAGCTGGATGGCGGCGTCCGCGCCTTCATCCGCCGCGCCGACCTAGCGCGGGACCGCAACGACCAGCGCCCCGAGCGTTTCGGCAAGGGCGACAAGGTGGATGCGCTGGTGACCAGCGTGGACAAGGCCAGCCGCAAGGTCAGCCTGTCCATCAAGGCCCGCGAAATCTCGGAAGAGAAGGAAGCCGTGGCCCAGTTCGGGTCTTCGGATTCCGGCGCCAGCCTTGGCGATATTCTGGGTGCGGCCCTCAAGAAGAAGACCCCCAAGAAGAAGGCCGGCACCGAGGAGTGAGGCGGATTTGGCGAAAGCTCCAGGGGAGCTTTCGCCCACCGCAGTATCAAAGAGCAAAAATCAGGGCGCGGGCAGCGATGCCGGCGCCCTTTTTGTTGCGCTCATTGCCGGCCAACAATGAACCCATTTGCCGTTCACGCGTACAGACATAGGCTGGGCGCAGGCTTTGTGTGTAATCAGAATCACTCTAGCAATTCGCCCATCACTGATTGAGGAGTTGAATTATGGCAAAGAAGAAGAGCAAGCTGGCCAAGCGCGCCGCCGAACTGGAAGCCGCGGTTGCGGGCCTGTTCAGCGGTACCCCTGCCGCGCCGGCGAAAACCAAGAAGCGCCGCAAGGCCAAGAAGGCCAAGAAGGCCAAGGTGGTGAAGGCGGCCAAAAAGGCCGTGAAGAAGGCCAAGAAGACCGCGAAGAAGGCGGTGAAGAAGGTCAAGCGCAAGGCCAAGCGCTAACCGCCATTTTGCATAAGGTGAGAGGCGCGGCCCCCTTTGGGGCGGCGCCTCTTTCTTTTCATCCAGTCCCCGCTAGAGTTCCCCAAAATATAACAAGGGGGACGCGTATGAGTTTTCACCGCTTTCTGACTGTGGCCGCGCTGGCGGTCCTGCCCTTGGCGGCTTTCGCCCAGACCGGACCGGCCGCGCCGCGCAGCACCGGCTTTGACGCCTTTGTCTACCAGCCGGCGGGCGAGGTGGCGGCCCTGACCCATCGCAGTGACGGCAAGCCCCAGTCCAAGATCGTCATCGATCACGAAAACTACTTCATCGAATATGTCACGCGGGTCATCAACACCAATGCCGAGGCCCATAACCATTGGTACGATTACATCCATGTGCTGGATGGCGAGGGCAGCATCACCTATGGCGGCACCCAGGAAGGCGGCACCGATGCCGGCCTGGGCGAAATCCGCGGCGGCAAGCTGGTGGGCGGCAAGCTCCAGCTTCTGCATCCCGGCGACCGGCTGGTGATCCCGCCCGGGATGCCGCACATCTTCACCGCCACGCCAGGCCACACCTTCACCTACCTGATCTTCAAGCAGAAAACCTGATCCAAAAGGAGTTCTCCCATGCGCATTCTCATCGCCGCGGCCGTCCTGGCCGCCGTCCCCGTATTGGCGCAGACCGCGCCAAAGACGCCCTTCACCGCCGTGGAGCGCCTGGCGCCGGAAAATGCCGTGCGCCATATCACCGGCCAGGAACTGGAAGCGACCATGAAGAAGGGCATGACCCCGGGGGCTTTCTATTCCCAGATCCTGCTGTCCAAGCATGACGGCTATCAGATCATCAACACCATCCGCGACAAGGACGGCCAGGCCGAAGTCCATGCCGACTGGAACGACAATATCTTCGTCCAGGAAGGTGAGGCCAGCTTCGTCACCGGTGGCACCCAGGTGGATGCCAAGGAGACCGCGCCGGGCGAGAAGCGCGGCACCTCCATCAAGGGCGGCGCCACAGCGAGCATGCGGGCGGGCGATTATTTCTTCGTGCCGGCGGGCACGCCGCACCAGATGCTGGTGACGGCGAGCAAGCGCATCCGCTTCATCGCCTTCAAGACGCATAAGTGAACCCCCTCCGGCCTTTGCATCGCAAGCGATGCACGGCCACTCCGGGCTCGCGCGGCTCACTGCGCTGTCGCGCG
>JAEKMB010000050.1 GCA_019508105.1 Alphaproteobacteria bacterium | reverse complement strand
ACTCGTAGTAGTCGTCCTGGGGATTATCCGCGATGGTCGGGCGGTACCAGCCCTCATCGCACGAGGCGAAGGCGTAACCCTTCGCGATGGCAGCCGTCTGAAACGCTCCGGCGCTGGTTTCTGTTCCCGAGAAGCCGCGCGTGAAGATGGCGATTTTTCCATTCCATGCGACGGGTAGAACGACCTGAAACTTGACGTGGGAGCGCATCAGGCCGTGGATGTAGCGGTGCGGAATTGGCGTCGTCCGGACTTGATCGGTGTCCCAGCTCGTCTCGACAGTCGGCGAAGGGTCCAATGCGAATGCTTGAAGTCCTCCCATCGGCACCGCCGCGGCCCCAAGAAACACGCTCCTACGGTTCACGTCCCGAGTCATGGTCCCTCATCTCACACAGCGATGCAAAAGATCGCCGAGAGCATTGAGCCAGACGGGCGCGCCCCTGGCAACAAGGGTACCATTTCGACGGAATGCTGCTTTATTTCAGTGTTCTAGAGCGGAAGACGTCTGTGTGGCGCGCGCCTGTTCAATGCGCCGGCCAAAGCCCGAAAGCACAAAGCTTCCTCCGCCACGCGGGCGAACGCCAGCGAGCATAAACCGATGTATGTGTTGGATGTTCTTGAACGTCCGCACGAGCGCGAACTGCGACGAAGAGTGGTTGGTGGGCCCGCCAGGACTCGAACCTGGGACCTAACCGTTATGAGCGGTCAGCTCTAACCAACTGAGCTACAGGCCCTATCCGGCACGGGGTATAACAGGATTTTCCGGCCCGCCAACCGCCCTGTTTTTGCCCCGGTTTTCCCCCAACCTGATGCTGGACGGGCGTTCCATTTTGAAAGAAGACCATCATGAAAAACAGGTTTTTGCTGGGGGCGGCGCTGGCCGCCGCCCTTGTTGTCCCGGCCTTGGCCGCCGATACCATGCCCCGGACCTTGTCCATGACCGGACATGGCGAAGTGCGCACCGCCCCTGACATGGTCACCATCACCGCCGGGGTCACCACCACCGCACCCACCGCGGCCGCAGCCCTTTCCGCCAACAGCGCCCGCACGAACACTGTGTTCGCGGCCCTGAAGAAACTGGGCGTCGCCGACAAGAATATCCAGACCGTTGGATTCAACATCTCGCCGCAATATACAGGTGGCGACAACACCAGCCCGCGCCGCCTGACCGGCTATCAGGTCAGCAACGAGGTCTCGGTACGGCTGGACGATGTCGCCAAGATGGGCGCGAGCCTGGACACCCTGGTCGGCGCCGGCGCCAATCAGATGAACGGCATCACTTTCGACATCGCCGCACCCCGCCCGCTGCTGGAAAAGGCCCGAGCGGACGCTATTGCCGATGCGCGAGGGCGTGCCGAGACTTATGCCAGGGCAGCCGGGGTCAGCCTGGGGCCGATCCTGTCCATCAGCGAAGGCGGCGGCGCCGAACCACCCCGGCCCATGTACCGCATGATGGCCGTGTCCGCGGCGGCTACCCCGGTGGCGGCCGGCCAGCAGAGCGTCACCGCCGATGTCGCGGTGGTATGGGAAATCCACTGACCCTATACTGGCGTCATGACCAATCCCTTTTTCGAAGACTGGACCGCGCCCTATGGCGCGCCACCGCTGGACCGGATCAGGCCGGAGCATTTCGCGCCCGCCTATGACCGCGCTTTGGCCGAGCACAGCGCCGAGATCGCCGCCATCGCCGGCGACCCGGCTCCGCCCAGCTTCGAGAATGTTGTTTTGGCGCTGGAAAAAAGCGGCCGCCTTCTCACCCGGGTGGAAGGGGTCTTCTACAACCTCACCTCGGCAGCCACCAACGAGGCGCTGCAGGCGATCGAACTGGAAATGGCGCCGCGCCTATCGGCGCATTGGAGCGCCATTTCTATGCATCCGGTTTTGTTCGCGCGGCTGGATGCGGTTCATGCCCGACGGGCGAGCCTGGGGCTAGATGCGGAATCGCTGCGGGTGCTGGAACGCTATCACCTGGACTTCGTGCGCGCCGGCGCGCAACTGAAAGGCGAGGCGCGCGACCGGCTGGCGGCCATCGCTCAGCGGCTGGCGGTGCTGGGCACCCAGTTCAGCCAGAATGTGCTGGGTGACGAGGAAGACTGGGCCCTGCCCCTCAGCCTAGAGCAGATGGCCGGCATCCCCGCTTCGGTGCGCGATGCCGCCGCCGCCAAGGCCAAGGCGCTGAAACTGGATGCGCCTTTCGCCGTCACCCTGTTGCGGTCCAGTGCGGAGCCTTTCCTGCAATATGCCGATGACCGCAGCCTTCGCGAACAGCTTTACCGCGCCTGGGTGTCGCGCGGTGACAATGACAACGCCCGCAACAATACCGGGATCATCAGCGAGATGCTCGCCTTGCGCGCCGAACGCGCCACCTTGCTGGGGTATGAGAATTTCGCCGCCTTCAAGCTGGCCGATTCCATGGCGGGCACGCCTGCCAAGGCGCGCGCGCTGCTGGAGGAAGTATGGACGCCGGCGCGGCTGCGCGCACTGGAGGAACGCGATGCCCTGCAGGCGCTGATCGCGCGCGAAGGCAGCAACTTTCCCCTGGCGCCCTGGGACTGGCGTTATTACGCCGAAAAGCTGCGGGAGGAAAAATATGATTTCGACGAAGCCCAGCTGAAGCCCTATTTCCAGCTGTCCAATTTGATCGCCGCGGCCTTCTACACCGCCGAGAAGCTGTTCGGCCTGTCCTTCAAGGAGCGCCGGGACGTCCCGGTCTATCATCCCGATGTGCGGGTGTGGGAGGTGGTGCGTGACGGCGCGGTGATCGGGTTGTTCTATGGCGATTATTTCGCGCGGCCGGGCAAGCAGAGCGGCGCCTGGATGTCCAGCTTCCGCGACCAGCAGAAGCTGAACGGCGACATTCTGCCCCTCGTCACCAACAATTCCAATTTCAGCAAAAGCGATCCTTGCCTGTTGTCGTTCGACGATGCGGTAACCCTGTTCCATGAAATGGGCCATGCCCTGCACGGCCTCCTCAGCCAGGTGCGCTTCCCACGCCTCTCCGGCACCAATGTGGCGCGCGATTTCGTGGAGCTGCCGTCGCAGCTTTTCGAGCATTGGCTGGAAGAGCCCGAAGTGCTGTCCCGCTTTGCCCGCCATCACCAGACCGGCGAACCCATTCCAAAACCCCTGCTGGACAAGCTGCTGGCGGCGCGGAATTACGGCCAGGGCTTTGCCACGGTGGAATTCCTTGCCTCGGCGCTGATCGACATGGATTTTCACAGCTTGCCGCCGGGCAGTGATCCTTTGAAAGCCCAGGCCGACACGCTGGCGCGCATCGGCATGCCGGCGGAAATCGGCCCGCGCCATGGCGCGCCGCACTTCACCCATGTGTTCGGCGGCGAAGGCTATTCGGCCGGCTATTACGCCTATCTGTGGTCCGAAGTGTTGGATGCCGACGGCTTCAAGGCTTTCCAGGAAGCCAAGAATCCTTTTGATCCCGCCACCGCCCAACGCCTCTACCAGTTCGTCTATTCGGCCGGCGGTACCCGCGACTTTGCCCAGGCCTATCGCGATTTCCGCGGCCGCGATCCCCATGTCGAAGCCTTGCTGGAGGGGCGCGGACTGCTGGCGCCGGCCGCATGAGAAAATTGCTGCTTGCCGCGTTGTTGCTGGCCGTGCCCGCTTCGGCGGCCACGCTCAAATCGCCCATCGCCGCCATGGAGCAATTGCCCGTGGTGCTGATGCAGCCCTATGACGAGCACGCCAATGCCGATGCCGCCGTGGCTGCCGCTTTCGCGCGGGCGCAGAAATCCCACAAGCGGGTGCTGATCGACCTAGGCGGCAACTGGTGCGTGGATTGCGTCGTGCTGGCCAATTTCGTGGAGCTGCCGGCGGTGAAGCGCTTTGTGGCGGCGCATTATGAATGGGTGGCGGTGGATGTCGGCCGTTTCGACCGCAACCTGCAGATTCCGGCCCGTTTCGGCCTGACCAAGCGGCTCACCGGCGTGCCCACCCTTATCATCGCCACACCGGACGGCAAGCAGGTCAACCAGAATGACGTGTTCGCGGTGTCGGAAGCGCGCAGCATGACGCCGCAAGCCCTGGCCGATTACCTGGCCAAATACGCGCAGTAGTCAGTTGGCGGCCACTTGCCGCGCCGGGCCGCTGGGCTCCAGCACGCGGTCCACGACATGGATGATGCCGTTCTTGTCGCGCACGTCATAGATGGCGATGTCGGCCGTATTGCCCTTCTCGTCCATCACCACAATGTTGGTCGGCCCGTTCATCCGCGCCACCAGGGTGCCGCCCTCGGCGGTGCGCAGGCGGGCGTCGCCGCCGGCTTCATTGATCAGCCGCAGCAGCGCCTGAGAGTCATACTTGCCCGGCACGATCAGATAGCTCATGCGCCGCGCCAGGGTCGACTTGTTCTGGGTGCCGGCAGCCATGGCGGTATTGGTGGGCGCGAAAAGCGTGAACTGGCCATTGGTCTTCAGCGCCGCGGCCACGCC
>JAEKMB010000049.1 GCA_019508105.1 Alphaproteobacteria bacterium | reverse complement strand
CGAGCTGCAAGGCGTGATGGGCCGCTATTACGCCCTGCACGACAAGGAGGACGCCAGCGTCGCCGATGCCGCGCGCGATCACTATAGGCCTGTCGGTCCTTCCGACGCCGTTCCCACGGATAAAGTCGCTATTGCCGTGGCGCTGGCAGACAAGCTGGATGCGCTGACCGGCTTCTTCGCAGCGGGCGAAAAGCCGACCGGATCCGGCGATCCTTTTGCCTTGCGCCGCGCGGCGCTTGGCATCATTCGCATAATTCTGGAAAACGAACTTCGTTTGCCGTTGACTACGCTAATTCCAATGGCCCGGCAGGCTGGGGGCGCCTCTGCTCTCGAAGCAAATAAACTTGATTCCGTAGTGATCGAACTTGCCGCTTTCTTTCAGGATCGGTTCCGTGTCGTTCTTAAAGATCGCGGAGCAGCGTTCGACTTAGTCGCAGCAGTTTTCGCGTTAGATGCGGGCGATTTACGGTTGGCAAATATTAGGCTTGGAGAATTACAGACGTTTCTCAAATCCGACGACGGCGCCAACCTGCTGGCCGGCTACAAACGCGCCATTAATATCCTCAAAATCGAGGAAAAGAAGGACGGCAAGGTCTTTATCAGCGAGGTCTCCGAGAAGCTACTTTCCGAACCGGCCGAGAAAGCCCTGTTTGCGGCGCTGGCCAAGGCCCGCACTGCTATTACCGCCGCGCTGGAAAAGGAAGATTTCGCCGCCGCCATGCAGCAGATGGCGGGTTTGCGCGTTCCGGTGGATGGTTTCTTCGAGGGCGTGAAGGTGAATGCCGAGGACAAGCAGGTGCGCGAGAACCGCCTGAACCTATTGGCATCCCTGCGCGCCACCTTGCATCAGGTTGCGGACTTTTCCAGAATCGAAGGCTAGGCGTCGCGTTCCGTGGTGGGATCGATCATCTTGCGCACTTCGGTGATCTTGTTGGCGGGAAAGCCGCTCAATTCCGCATGCTTGCGGATGATGTTCTCGTCTTTGGCCAGGTAAACGCAAAATGTCTTGTCGCCGGCCACAAAACTTTCCTGCCACTGAATGTCCGGCCCCAGCGCCTTCAGGACCTCATTGGACTTGGCGGCGGCGCCGCGCAACTGTTCGCGTTCGAATGAGCCCACAGCCGGAATATCCCGTTCGATGATGTATTTGCGCAAAGCCATGTATTTCCCCAATGAAAAACACCGGCAGGCTAGAGTTTCCGCTTACCCGTTGGCAAGCGCCCCTTGGCGGGGCTGCGGCCGGCAATGCATAGTGACCGCGCAAAATGGATATTTTTAAATGACCCAGTGGGTTTACGCGTTCGGCGACGGCAAGGCCGAAGGCAGGGCGGACATGCGCAACCTGTTGGGTGGCAAGGGTGCCAACCTGGCGGAGATGAGCAATCTGGGCCTGCCGGTGCCCCCCGGCCTGACCATCACCACCGAAGTCTGCACTTACTATTACGCCAACAAGCAAAGCTATCCGCCGGACCTGAAGGAACAGGTGGACATCGCCCTGCGTGAAGTGGGCTACCAGGCCAAGGGCAATTTCGGCGATCCCGAAAAGCCCCTGCTGCTCAGCGTGCGTTCGGGCGCGCGGGTCGCCCTGCCCGGCATGATGGACACGGTGCTGAATCTGGGTCGCAACGCCGCCACCGCCGAAGGCCTGGCCAGACTGACTGGCGACCAACGCTTTGCCTATGACAGCTATCGCCGCTTCATCCAGATGTATTCTGACGTGGTGCTGGGGGTGGACCATGCCGTCTTCGAGGAAATCCTGGACGACGAAAAGGACGCCGCGGGCGTCGAGCTGGACACCGAGCTCAGCGCCGATGATCTGAGGCGCATCGCCGGTCTCTACAAGGCGCGGGTGGAACAGGAACTGGGCAAGCCTTTCCCCGAAAGCGTGCAGGAGCAGTTGTGGGGCGCCATCGGCGCGGTGTTCGGAAGCTGGCATAGCCCCCGCGCCAACACCTATCGCAAGCTGAACAATATCCCGGAAGACTGGGGCACCGCCGTGACGGTGCAGGCCATGGTGTTCGGCAATCGCGGCGAGAGCAGCGCCACCGGCGTCGCTTTCACCCGTGATCCCGCCACCGGCGAAAAGCTGCTCTATGGCGAATTCCTGATCAATGCCCAGGGCGAGGACGTGGTGGCCGGCATCCGCACCCCCCAGCCGATCTCAAAAGCGGTGCGCGAACGCTTAAGCATCCGCAAGGCCAGCATGGAAGAAGCCATGCCCAAGGCGTTCGAGGAATTGCGCGCCATCGGCGAACGGCTGGAACAGCATTACCGCGACATGCAGGATGTGGAATTCACGGTGCAGGAAGGCAAGCTGTTCATGCTGCAGACCCGCGCCGGCAAGCGCACGGCGGAAGCGGCGCTGAAAGCCGCCGTGGACATGGAGCGCGAAGGGTTGATCGATCGCAAGATCGCCATCACTCGGGTCGAGCCCGAAGCTCTCAACCAGCTTTTGCATCCCACGCTGGATCCCGATGCCCCGCGCGAGCAGATCGCGGTGGGACTGGGCGCCTCGCCCGGCGCCGCCACCGGGGAAGTCGCCTTTACCGCGGAGGAGGCGGAGAAGCTGGCCGCCGACCACCGCGATGTCATCCTGGTGCGTACCGAAACCAGCCCGGAAGATATTCACGGCATGCATGCGGCGCGCGGCATCCTGACCGCGCGCGGCGGCATGACCAGCCACGCGGCGGTGGTGGCGCGCGGCATGGGACGGCCCTGCGTTTCCGGCGCCGGCATGCTGAAGATCGACGCCGCGCGCGGCGAGATGGTGGCCGGCAATGTCACCATTTCGCGCGGCGACGTCATCACCATCGACGGCGCCTCGGGCCAGGTGTTCAAGGGCAAGGTGGGCCTGCGCCAGCCGGAAATGACCGGCGATTTCGGCACCCTGATGGGCTGGGCCGACGAAGTGCGCCGCCTGAAGGTGCGCACCAATGCCGATACGCCGGGCGACGCCGCCACGGCGCGCAAGTTCGGCGCCGAAGGAATCGGGCTTTGCCGCACCGAGCATATGTTCTTCGAGGCCGACCGCATCATCGCGGTGCGCCAGATGATCCTGGCCGATGTCGAGGATGAACGCCGCGCCGCGCTGGCCAAGCTGCTGCCCATGCAGCGCAGCGATTTCGAAGCCATCTTCCAGGAGATGGCGGGATTGCCTGTCACCATCCGCTTGCTCGATCCGCCGCTGCACGAATTTCTGCCGCACAAGGAAGAAGAGTTCGAGGACGTGGCTGCCGCCGCCGGCACCAATGCCCGCAAGCTGCGCGCCCGCGCCATCGCCCTGCATGAAGCCAATCCCATGCTGGGCCATCGCGGCTGCCGGCTGGGCATCACCTATCCGGAAATCTATGAGATGCAGGCCCGCGCCATCCTGGAAGCGGCGCTGGCGGTGGAAGACAAAGGCGGAAAGCCTGTGCAATTGGAAATCATGATCCCGCTGGTCGCCTTCAAATCGGAGCTGGACATCTTGGCGGCGCGCATCGCCGGGATTGCCGCGGCCATCAAGCAGGAACGCGGAAAAGTCCCGGATTACCTGATCGGAACGATGATCGAGCTGCCGCGCGCCGCGCTGAAGGCGGGTGAGATCGCGCAAACGGCGCAATTCTTCTCCTTCGGCACCAACGATCTGACCCAAACCACCTTGGGTGTATCGCGCGACGATGCCGGCATGTTCCTCAATGATTATCTTTCCAAGGGCGTGATCGCGCGCGATCCCTTTGTCTCGCTGGATATAGAGGGTGTGGGCGAACTGATTTCAATTGCGGCGGAAAGGGGGCGCAAGACCCGCGCAAAACTCAAGCTAGGTATCTGCGGAGAGCATGGCGGCGACCCGGATTCCATTCGCTTCTGCCACGACTCGGAACTCGATTATGTCTCCTGTTCACCCTTCCGGGTTCCAATTGCCCGTCTCGCAGCGGCACAGGCAGCCTTGAAAAAGAGTCGCAGCGACGTGTGATCCGCGTACGGACGGCACAGGAAAACCCTGCGTTTTTGGGACGGTATGACGCCCTGTCATGTTAATGAATTTTTTTCATTTGACGATTCGTTTTTTGAGGGGCAAAAGCCGCTCACCAGGTGCTGGGAACCATTCGGAACTTTTGGGGAATACGCGAAATCGAAACAGCCTGATTGAAATAGCACTCGCGAATTGAAACGCCGAAGGGGCGCCAAGACAAGCAAGAGCGAAATAGACCAAGCCGATAGACCAAGCGATATCAACGAGCCGAAAGAGTACAGCCCAATGTCCAAGACAACCAACGACGCGATTTCGCGTTCTGACCGCGTGCTTGTGGTGGCGCTGGCGATCATTCTCGCCACCGCCAGCGCCGCGATCGGCGCCTCCATGACCTATCATCCGTCCACGGATAATGCCGCGGCGCTGAAGCCGGCGGTGGCCGTGGTCGAAGCACCCAAGCCGGCCACCGACACGGTGATGAGCCAGCTTCTGGCCGAGCACAAATGCCTGTC
>JAEKMB010000048.1 GCA_019508105.1 Alphaproteobacteria bacterium | reverse complement strand
GAAAAGCCAAGTCACGCTGCGTTATGCCAATGGCAAGCCGGTGGAAGCGACGCAGATCGTGCTCTCCACCCAGCATGCCCATGAACACCAGACCAGCGCCGATATCCGCAAGATCGTGGAGCCTTACATCCGCGAGACGCTGCCCAAGGAATGGATCAACGACAAGACCGTGTGGCACATCAATCCCACCGGCTCCTTCGTGATCGGTGGTCCAGACGGCGACTGCGGCCTGACCGGGCGCAAGATCATCGTCGACACTTACGGCGGCGCGGCCCCCCATGGCGGCGGCGCGTTCTCCGGCAAGGACTCCACCAAGGTGGACCGTTCGGCTGCCTATGCGGCGCGCTATCTCGCCAAGAACGTCGTGGCGGCCGGCCTGGCCGATCGCTGCACCATCCAGCTGGCTTACGCGATTGGCGTGGCCGAGCCGCTGTCGGTCTATGTCGACACCCACGGCACCGGCCAGGTGGACGAAGCCAAGCTGGAAAAGATCCTGCCCCAGGTGATGAACCTGAAGCCCCGCGGCATCCGCGAGCATCTGGATCTCAACAAGCCGATCTTTGCCCGCACCTCGGCCTATGGCCATTTCGGCCGCGAGCCTGATGCCGATGGCGGTTTCTCCTGGGAGAAGACCGACTTGGCCGCCGCGATCAAGGCCGCGATTGGCTGAAGATCATCCGGACCGGAACCGGCGCAAGCTGTATGGCCGGCGCAAGGGCCCCAAGCTGTCGCAGCGGCAGGCGGGCCTTCGCCGAACACTGTTAAGCGCGCTGGCTTACGTCCCCGGCGGCGATCCCCTGACCCAGTTCCCGAACAGTGTTCGGGAGGTGTGGCTGGAGGTGGGTTTTGGCGCCGGCGAGCATCTGGTGTGGCAGGCCGCCCAACATCCCAACGTGGGGTTGATCGGCGCCGAGCCCTATCAGATGGGCATGGCCAAGCTGTTGACAAAGCTGGAAGAAACAAACCTGAACAATGTTCGGCTTTATGAAGGAGATGGCTCGGACATTCTCCAAGCCCTGCCCGATGCCAGCCTGGGGCGGTTCTTCCTGCTGTTCCCCGATCCCTGGCCCAAGACCCGGCATCACAAACGCCGTTTCCTGCAGATGGAGATGCTGGACCAGCTGGCGCGGGTGCTGCAGCCGGGCGCGGAACTTCGTTTTGCCACCGACGACAAAAGCTATCTTCGCTATGCCCTGGAGCGGCTTATGACCCATCCCGGCTTTGACTGGCTGGCAAAAGGGCCCGGCGACTGGAAAAACCGGCCCGCCGACTGGCCGCCAACCCGTTATGAAACCAAGGCCATTAAAGGCCCCCCGACCTTCCTCCGCTTCGCGCGAAGGGCTAAAATCGCGGCATGAAAAAATCTTCGCCTGATGACGATGACTATGTCCGCCCCATTTACCGCACCAGCTATGGCGAAATTGGCATTGTGGTGGTGGCGGCCTTCTGCACCCTGGCCTTTGCCCTGATGATGATCCTGCCTTCGCCCTTCGCCAAATATGAGAAGGCCAAGGCCAAACAGGCCCAGGAAGCCCGCCAAAAAGCCCTGGCCGCGCCCATTCCGGGCGGGGAAGTCAGTGTCGGCATCGGCTCGCCGGCGCGGAAATAACACGCAGCGGCTTGAATTAAGCCTGGCCGAGGCGTAAATAGCCGCCATCCCAAACAACAAAATGTCGTTGTGTGGCAGTCCGAAAGGGCCGCCGCGGGGGAAAGTCTTTTTTTCCGTTGGAGCCTGCCATCATCACCGCCGCCACAAATCTGGAACCAGTGTTTGAACCCGTGATTGAAAAAGCGGGTTTCAAGCTGGTGCGCCTGCGCATCATGGGCGGCGCCGCCAAGACCTTGCAGGTGATGGCCGAACGCCCCGACGGCACTATGGATGTGCAAGGCTGCGCCGCCCTCAGCCATGCGCTGCTGGATTTCATCGAGGCCGAAGATCCGATCGAGGGTGATTATGAGATCGAGGTCTCCTCGCCCGGCATCGACCGGCCGCTGACCCGGCCGATGGATTTTGCCCGCTGGTCGGGCCACGAAGCCAAGATCGAGCTTGCCGCGCCCCTGGACGGCCGCAAGCGCTTTCGCGCCACCCTGCTGGGGCTGGATGGCCAGGATGTCCGCATCCGCGACACCAGCATCGGCAAGGAGGAAATCCGCTTTCCCTTTCGCGCCATCGCCAACGCCAAACTCGTGCTCACCGACAAGCTCATCAACGAACATTCAAAGACGCGCAGTCTCGCGCAACAGGAGAAGTAAAATGGCAGGTACCGTAGCCGCCAACCGGCTGGAACTTTTGCAGATCGCCGACGCTGTCGCGCGCGACAAGTCCATCGACAAGCAGGTGGTGCTGACCGCGATGGAAGAGGCGATGCAGCGCGCCGCCAAAGCCCATTACGGCACCGAGAACGACATCAAGGTCGATATCGATCCCAAAACGGGCGAGACCCATGTCTCGCGCTATCTGCATGTCGTCGAGCAGGTCGAGAATGACAAGACCGAGATCAGCCTTGTCGATGCCCGCAAGCGCAACCCCGATGCCCAGATCAGCGACATCATCGCCGAGACCCTGCCGCCGGTGGACTTCAACCGCATCAATGCCCAGAACGCCAAACAGGTGATCGTGCAGAAGGTGCGCGATGCCGAGCGCGAGCGCCAGTATGACGAATATAAGGACCGCATCGGCGAGGTGGTGCATGGCGTGGTCAAGCGTTCGGAATTCGGCTCGGTGGTGGTGGACCTCGGCAAGGCCGAAGGCGTTGTCCGCCGCGACGAGATGATCCCGCGCGAATCCTTCCGCGCCGGCGACCGCATCCGCGCCTATATCTACGATGTGCGCCGCGAAACCCGCGGGCCGCAGATTTTCCTGTCGCGCTCGCATCCCCAGTTCATGGTGCGGCTGTTCGCCCAGGAAGTGCCGGAAATCTATGACGGCGTGATCGAGATCCGCGCCGTCGCCCGCGATCCGGGCTCCCGCGCCAAGATCGCCGTCATCAGCAAGGATAGCTCCATCGATCCGGTCGGCGCCTGTGTCGGCATGCGCGGCGTGCGCGTCCAGGCGGTGGTGCAGGAACTGCAGGGCGAACGCATCGATATTATTCCGTGGAACAGCGAAGCGGCGACCTTCATCGTCAATGCCCTGGCGCCGGCCGAAGTCACCAAGGTTGTGCTGGACGAAGACACTCACCGCGTCGAAGTGGTGGTGCCGGATGAACAGCTCAGCCTGGGCATCGGCCGCCGCGGCCAGAATGTGCGCCTGGCGTCCCAGCTCACCGGCTGGCAGATCGACATTCTGACCGAAGCCGAGGAATCGGAACGCCGCCAGAAGGAGTTCACCACCCGCACGGCGCTGTTCATGGAATCGCTGGATGTGGACGAAACCGTCGCCCAGCTGTTGGCCTCGGAAGGCTTCGCCACCATCGAGGACGTGGCCTATGTCGATCTGGGCGAACTGGCCCAGATTGAAGCGTTCGACGAGGAAACCGCCCAGGAACTGCAGAGCCGCGCTGTTGAGTTCATCGAAGCCCGCAACAAGGAACTGGACGACAAGCGCCTGGCGCTTGGTGTCACCGATGACGTGCTGGAAGTGGAGGGCGTTACCCCCGCCATGGCGGTCGCCTTGGGCGAGCATGACATCAAGACGCTGGAAGACCTGGCCGGCTGCGCCAGCGACGATCTGATCGGCTATTACGAGGTGAACAAGGAAAAGGAGCGCGTGCGCGTTCCCGGCGCCCTGGACGGCTTCAATCTCACCAGCGACGACGCCAACGCCATTGTGATGAAGGCGCGGGTCAAGATCGGCTGGGTCGAGGAAGAACCGGAAGTGGTGGAAGAGGAAGCCGCCGAAGGCGGCGAAGCGGAGACCAGCGAAGCCTGATGACTGCGGCCGCCAAAATCGAAGAGGACGACTTGATGCGCGAGCGCCGCGACATCGTATCAGGCGAAGTGTTGCCTGAGAGTCGCCTCATGCGGTTTGTGGCGGACCCGGACGGCCAGGTGGTGCCCGACGCCGCCGCCAAGCTGCCGGGCCGCGGCCTGTGGGTGGAGGCGTCCAAGGCCGCCATCGACAAGGCGGTGGAGAAAAAACTCTTCTCCCGCGCCGCCAAGGCGCAAGTGACAGCCACCGCCGATTTGTCGGCCCGCGCTGAGAAGGCGCTGGTGTCGCGCATGATCGGCGATCTGGGCCTGGCCCGCCGCTCCGGTGCGCTGGTGCTGGGCTTCGACAATGTGCTGCGCGAACTGGAAGGCCCCAAGCCGCCCAAGGCGCTGATCGAAGCGCTGGACGGCGCTCGTGACGGCAAGCGAAAACTTTACGCCGCCGCGCATCGGCTGGAGCTGGATTGCGCGGTGATCGAATGCCTGACCAGCGCCGAATTGGGCTTGGCGCTGGGACGCGAGAATGTGATACATGCCGCCGTCCAGCCGGGCGGTCTTGCCGAACGTTTGACCTTTGATGCGGAACGCCTTTGTGGCTT
>JAEKMB010000047.1 GCA_019508105.1 Alphaproteobacteria bacterium | reverse complement strand
AGGCACTGATTTCGCTGATGAAATACTGCTGGTGATCAGCGGTGCGTCAAGAAGAGCAAGACTGCAGTGGAGCGACTTCAAGTGAGCCCGTCCGCAGCGCCTGGATGGCCTGGGTGGCCGCCGCCGCTCCGGCCATGGTGGTGTAATAGGGCACCTTGAGGGTCAGCGCGGCGCGGCGGATCGACGAACTGTCAGCCAAAGCCTGGGCTCCGTCGGTGGTATTGAACACCAGATTGATCTCGCCATTCTTCAGCGCGTCCACCACATGGGGGCGGCCCTCCAGCACCTTGTTGATCACCGCGACCGGCAGGCCTTTGCTCGCCAGCACCTTGGCGGTGCCGCGGGTGGCGATCAGCGAGAAGCCCATCGCCAGCAGCTCGCGGGCAGGCGCCTCGATCAGATCCTTGTCGGCATCTCGCACCGAGATGAACACGGTGCCGCCGGTGGGCAGCCTGGTGCCGGCGCCGATCTGGCTCTTGGCGAAGGCGCGGCCGAAATTCTCGTCCAGGCCCATGACTTCACCGGTGGAGCGCATCTCCGGTCCCAGGATGGTGTCCACGCCGGGGAAGCGGGCGAACGGCAGCACGGCTTCCTTGACCGAGATGTGCTTGGGATTGGGCTTTTTCAGCTTCATGGATTTCAGGGTTTCGCCCGCCATCACGCGCGAGGCGATGGCCGCCACCGGCATGCCGATCGCCTTGGCGACGAACGGCACGGTGCGGCTGGCGCGGGGATTGACTTCAAGCACATAGATCTCGCCGCCCTGGATGGCGTATTGCACATTCATCAGGCCTTGCACCTTCAGCGCCTTGGCCATCAGGGTGGTCTGACGTTCGATCTCGGCGATCATCTCGGGCGACAGCGAACGTGGCGGCAACGAACAGGCGCTGTCGCCGGAATGCACGCCGGCTTCCTCGATATGCTCCATCACCCCGGCGATGAAGACATCGCCGTCCTTGTCACAGATCGCGTCCACATCCACTTCGGTGGCGCGGTTGAGGAAGCCGTCGATCAGCACCGGATTGTCGCCGGAGATGCGGAACAGTTCGCCTGATTCCAGTTGCTTTCTCAGTTCGCTTTCGTCCGACACCACCACCATGCCGCGGCCACCCAGCACATAGGAGGGGCGCAGGATCACCGGATAGCCGATGGATTTGGCGGCAGCGATGGTTTCCGTCGCGGTCATGGCGGTGCCGTTGCGCGGCTGCTTGAGATGGAGGTCCTCCAGCAATTTCTGGAAGCGCTTGCGGTCCTCGGCCAGGTCGATGGCGTCGGCGCTGGTGCCCAGGATCGGTACCCCGGCGTCGCGCAGGCCGTTGGCCAGCTTCAGCGGGGTCTGGCCGCCGAACTGCACGATCACGCCGGCCAGGGAGCCCTTTTCCTGTTCCTTGGTGATGATCTCCAGCACGTCTTCCAGGGTCAGCGGCTCGAAATAGAGCCGGTCGGAGGTGTCATAGTCGGTGGAGACGGTTTCGGGATTGCAGTTGACCATGATGGTTTCATAGCCGCGCTCCGACAGCGAGAAGGCGGCGTGACAGCAGCAATAGTCGAACTCGATGCCCTGGCCGATGCGGTTGGGGCCGCCGCCCAGAATGATGATCTTTTTGGCGTCGGTGGGATTGCTCTCGCAGGCGGTCGAAGCGCCCACCGGCGTTTCATAGCTCGAATACATATAAGGCGTCAGGGCCTGGAATTCGGCGGCGCAGGTGTCGATGCGCTTGTAGCAGGGGCGGATGTCGAGGGCATGGCGGGCGGCGCGCACCGCGTCTTCCTTCCGGCCGGTGAGCCTAGCCAGGCGCGCATCGGAAAAGCCCATACTCTTGAGGGCACGCAAGGATTTGGCGTCCTTGGGCAGGCCGTCCTTGGCGATCCGCTGCTCGGTGCGGATAATGTGCTCGATCTCGCCCAGGAACCAGGGATCATAGCCGGTGATGCGCTGGATCTCGTCCAGCGGGAAATCATAGCGCATCGCCTGGGCGGTGAGGCGCAGCCGGTCGGGGGTGGCGCGGGCCAGCGCGGCGCGGATGGCGGCCGGTTCGCTGTCCAATGCAATCTCGTCAAAGCCGGTCAGGCCGGTCTCCAGCGAACGCAGCGCCTTTTGCAGGGATTCGCCGAAGGTGCGGCCGATGGCCATGGCTTCGCCCACCGACTTCATGGAGGTGGTCAGCAAGGGTTCGGCGCCGGGGAATTTCTCAAAGGCAAAGCGCGGGATCTTGGTGACGACATAATCGATGGTCGGCTCGAAGCTGGCCGGCGTCACCTTGGTGATGTCCTTGGTGATGTCGTTTTTCAGCTCATCCAGCGTATAGCCGCAGGCCAGTTTGGCGGCGATCTTGGCGATGGGAAAGCCGGTGGCCTTGGAGGCCAGCGCGCTGGAACGCGACACCCGCGGGTTCATCTCGATGATGACCATGCGGCCGTCCTTGGGATTGACCGCCCATTGCACGTTCGATCCGCCGGTCTCCACGCCGATCTCGCGCAGCACGGCGATGCTGGCGCTGCGCATGCGCTGATATTCCTTGTCGGTCAGGGTCAAGGCGGGGGCGATGGTGATGCTGTCGCCGGTATGCACGCCCATGGCGTCGATATTCTCGATGGAGCAGATGATGATGGCATTGTCCGCCTTGTCGCGGACCACCTCCATCTCGAATTCCTTCCAGCCCAGCACCGATTCCTCGATCAGGACCTCGTTGGTGGGGGAGGCTTCCAGCCCGCCTTCGACAATGGCGAAGAACTCCTCGCGGTTATAGGCAATGCCGCCGCCGGTGCCGCCCATGGTGAAGCTGGGACGGATCACCGCCGGCAGGCCCACTTCGTCCAGCACGGTCAGCGCCCGGGACAGGGTTTCGGGACCCAGCTCCATCACCGGGGCGTTGTTGCCGTCATAGATGGGATTGCCGGAGGAATCCTTTTTCTGCCGGAGCTGGCCCTTGAGGGTAAAGCCCTTGGGCACGTCCAGCCCGATGGCCAGCATGGCCTGCTTGAAGCGTTCGCGGTCCTCGGCCTTGTCGATGGCATCGGGAGTGGCGCCGATCAGCTCGACATTGTGGCGCGCCAGGGCGCCGATCTTGCGCAAGCTGAGTGCGGTGTTCAGCGCCGTCTGGCCGCCCATGGTGGGCAACAGGGCAAAGACCTTGCCGGGCGGAACATTGGGCCGCTCACGGGCGATGATCTTTTCCACGAATTCGGGGGTGATGGGTTCGATATAGGTGGCGTCCGCCATGTCGGGGTCGGTCATGATGGTGGCGGGATTGGAATTGACCAGCACCACCCGATAGCCTTCCTCGCGCAGCGCCTTGCAGGCCTGGGCGCCGGAATAATCGAATTCGCACGCCTGGCCGATGACGATAGGTCCCGCGCCGATGATCAGGACAGTGTGGATATCGGTGCGTTTGGGCATGGTTTCTCGTGCGCGCAAACCGGCCCGCGCGGATGCGCTGGGTGGGCCGGCCAGATTGTAGGTTAAGGGGACCGTTTAGTGCGGGCGGGGAAGGGGCGCAACCCCTAAAATTACGACCGCCAGCGCAGGGTCCGTTCCTGCACAGGATTGACGAAGTCTGTGCCGGTTTCGACCGATTCCGCCCAGGCTTTCTTGACGCGGCTGTACCAGATGGCGGGCTGGTCGCTGTCCTGGATCAGCATCAGATTCGGGTTGAATTTCAGGCCCTCGCGCTGCAGCTCCACGATCTTGCGGTCGTCCCCGATGAAGGTCGCGCCCAGCGCCCAGAAGAAGGGATAGATGAAGTTCAGCCAGCCCGGCCACCAGAACACCTGGATCACGTCGGTGTTCTCCGCATTCCGCGGGGTGCAGACCGTCATGCCGACCACCTTGAAAGCGGCGCCCAGCAGCTTGCCGGTGATGGTCTCGAAACGGGTCGAGGGCAGCTCGAAGGTGATCTCGGTCTGGACGTCGCCCAGCAGCGCATAGACCGGCTTGGACGGCTTGTGCGCCGTCATCACAAAACCGGTGGACAGGGGGGCGTAATGTTTTTCCTTTACCCGTGGCGCCTTCTTCCACCACCAATGGTCATGGACATAAGGGCCATGTGCTGGATCCATCAACCCGATCACGGCATGATCGATGCCGCAGAGGAAGCGCTGGGTTTCGGTCCAGCGCGTCGGCGTGGAAACGCCGGGCCGCGGCGGCTCATTCCTGGGCTCGCTGCCGGGCCTGGCAGCCATATAGACCCAGATCAAACCGTCCTGTTCGCGCACCGGATAGGCGCGCACGCGAATGCTTTCGGCCTTCAGGTCTTCATGGCCGGTGAGGGAGGGAATCTTGCTGCACTGGCCGTCGCGCTTGAAGCGCCAGCCATGATAAGGGCACTCCACGCTGCCTTCGGCCATGATGCGGCCGGCCGACAGGGGCACGCCGCGATGAGGACAAATGTCGCGCAAGGCAAACAGCGCGCCATCCTGCAAGCGGCCCAGCACCACCGGTTCCCCCAGCAGCATCTCGCGGCGCATCTGGCCCGGCGCCAGACTGGACGCCAGCGCCGGCATGTACCAGAGATCGCGCAGGAACAGGTCGCCGGACAGGGTTTCCGCCATGGGAACTGCTTAGAGAAATCGGCATTTCGCCGCAAGGATGGGGTCAGAAAGCGGTTGCCGCGATCCTTGCGGACGTTAGGCTTCGCCTATGAAAAAACCCGTTCTGCTGGTGGAGCCCCGGCTCTTGATCCGCGCGCTCTCAGCAGGAAGCGCCTGCGCCGCGGGTTTCATGCTGCTCGGCCATGTCCGGCCCTTTCTGGCCCTGCATTACGGGTTGTTCGGCTGCATGATGATCGCCGGCACCACGGGCCTGCTTTATGCCCGCGACCTGGCGCGCGGCTATGTGGCGGGCGCGCTGGGCGGGCTGGTGATCGGGGCGGCCTGCGGCCTTGTCGCAGTGGGCACGGCGAATCTGCTGGGCGACCATCCCGACCAGTTCATTCCCTTTTGCGTGATGATCTGCACCCTGATCGGCGCCATCGGCGGATTGTTCGGCCAATATGGCGCCTGGATACGCGCCTTTATCAACACGCTGCGCTAGCGCGGTGTGAGGTGGTGATTCTGTTTTGGGGAAACTGTCGGTTGGCGCATTGCCGACCCGGAAAGGGGCTGGGGGGCTTGTTAATCCGAGCCGACTCGCAACCAACCGACGAATGAGAGCTTCGGGCCCGAAGGTGGCCACGCCGTGGTGCAATCATGACCATTTCTGGGCAGCGATGACATTTTCTACAGAATCAAGAGCTTCTTGTGCTTGCGGGGCGCAAGTTCCCGGCTCATCATTGCGGCGCCGATGGTGGAAGAACCGATATCGCTGCATCGCGCCGCCCTTCTGATCGAAAAGGGCGCGCGTGACATGTTTCCGGGAACTGTCCCGCAGGTCACATTCGATCGCCCCGAACTCAACCGCATCCTGACCGTCTATGGACGCATGGTGGCCGCCGGCGAATGGCGTGACTATGCGCTGGATTTTCTGGATGAGGTGGCGGTGTTCTCCATCTTCCGCCATGCCAGCGAAATGCCGCTCTACCGGGTCGAGAAGCGCCCCAAGCTGAAGGTCAAACAGGGGCAGTACAGCGTGATCGCCGCCGGCGGCGTGATCCTCAAGCGCGGCCATGAGCTGACCCAGGTGCTGAAGGTGTTCGACAAGAAATTACTCAAGGCGCTGACCGCAAAAGAATGATGCGTCGTGCGTCAGACCAGGCTGGCCTGGTCGCGCAGCGCCTTGCGCAACACTTTGCCCGTCAGCCCCTTGGGCAATGCGGCAAGGAATTCGATGCTTTCGGGCACCTTGTAGGCGGCGATGTTTTTGGCCGCCCACTCGATCAGCTCCTTGTCCGTCGCGCGCGCGCCCGGCTTCAGCGCCACATAGGCGCGCACGCGCTGGCCCATTTCACGGCAGGGCACGCCCACCACGCCGGCTTCATAGACAGCGGGATGGGTATAGAGCACATCCTCCACTTCGCCCGGCGAGATGTTGGAGCCGCCGCGAATGATGATGTCCTTGACGCGGCCGGCGAACCATAGAAAGCCATCGCCATCGCGCCGCGCCAGGTCGCCGCTGTGCATCCCGCCGCCCCGCAGCGCCAGCCTGGTGTTTTCCGGATCTTTCCAATAGCCCAGCGTCACGGCGCCGCTATAAGCGACGATCTCGCCCACCTCGCCGTCCGGAACCTCGTTGCCGTCGGCATCTTCCAGGCGGATGCGCACATCGCCGAACGGCTTGCCGATGGATCCCGCGCGGCGCTGGCCCAGATTGACCGGCTGGTTGCAATAGATCACCTCGGTCATGCCGCACAGTTCATCCACATGGACACCGAAAAGTTGGTGAAAGCGATTCTGCATTTCCAGCGGCACGCAATCTCCGCCGGCCAGGAACAGCTTGAGCGAACTGAGGTCATGCCTTGCGGCATCGGGATGGTTGATCAGTGCATTGATCATTACCGGCAGCCCGCCGGCAAGGGTGATCCGGTCCCGGACGATGGTGTGCAGCACCGCCCCCGGATCAAAGCCCGGCAGGATGGTCATGGTGCCGCCCGCCTCGGTCCCCGACAGCAGGCATATGCTCAGCGCGGCGCAGTGACAGAGCGGCAGGGACAGCAGGCATCGTTCGTAAGTGGCGGCGCCCAGCACCTCCAGATAGTTCGCGTTCTGGCGCAGCAGCGTGGCGTGGCTGTGCATCACGCCCTTGGGCCGCGAGGTCGTGCCGGAGGTGTAAAGTATTACCGCAAGCTGGTCGTTCGTCACCGCCGGCAGGCAGACCTG
>JAEKMB010000046.1 GCA_019508105.1 Alphaproteobacteria bacterium | reverse complement strand
GCCATGGCGGACGCTGCCGCCATTGATGCGGGCATTGCCGCTTGCGTGCGAGCGGCCGAGCCGATGGCGCGGATGGCAGCTTATGAGCGCCAAGATGTCCTGATGCATTGCGTCAAGCGCTTCCAGGAACGGTTCGAGGAACTGGCCTATGCCCTGTGCATCGAGGCGGGCAAGCCGATCAAGGACTCCCGGGGCGAAGTCAGCCGGTTGATCGACACCTTCCGCATCGCCGCAGAGGAGTCGGTGCGCATCTTGGGCGAGGTCCAGCCGCTGGACATTGCCCCGCGCGCCAAGGGCTATCTGGGCATCTGGAAGCGGGTGCCGATCGGCCCCTGCTCCTTCGTGTCGCCTTTCAACTTTCCGCTGAACCTGGCGGCGCACAAGATCGCGCCGGCCCTGGCGGTGGGTTGCCCGTTTGTGATGAAGCCCGCCTCGCGCACCCCGCTGGGCGCCATCATCATCGGCGAAGTATTGGCCGAGACCAAGCTGCCCAAGGGCGCCTTTTCCATCCTGCCGGCCACACGCCATGGCAGCGACCTCTTCACCACCGACGAGCGGCTGAAGCTTTTGTCCTTCACCGGCTCGCCCGATGTGGGCTGGGCGCTGAAGGCCAAGGCCGGCAAGAAGAAAGTGGTTCTGGAACTGGGCGGCAACGCCGCGGTGGTGGTGGATGCCGATGCCGATCTGGACGATGCGGTGGAACGCATCACCTTTGGCGCCTTTTACCAGTCCGGCCAGTCCTGCATCGGGGTGCAGCGCATCTTCATCCATGACTCAATCTACGAAAGTCTGAAGAAGAAGCTGGTGGAACGCGCCGGCGCGCTTGTTTGCGGCGATCCGCGCGACGAGAAGACTTTCATCGGCCCGATGATCGATGTGAAGGAAGCCGAACGGCTGGAAAACTGGATCAAGGAAGCAGCGGCCGGCGGCGCCCGCATTCTGTGCGGGGGCAAGCGCGACGGCGCCATGCTGCAAGCCACCTTGCTGGAAAATGTCGGCAAGTCCACCAAGCTGAATTGCGAGGAAGCTTTTGGTCCTGTGGCGACCCTGTCGAAATTCAGCGATTTCGACGCGGTGCTGGATCAGGTGAACGACTCCAAGTTCGGCCTGCAGGCCGGCATCTTCACTCGCGACCTTTATAAGGCGATGCGCGCCTGGGACCGGCTGGAGGTGGGCGGGGTGGTGATCGGTGATGTTCCCTCCTACCGGGTGGACAACATGCCCTATGGCGGCGTCAAGGACTCCGGGCTGGGCCGCGAAGGCGTGCGCTTTGCCATGGAAGACATGACCGAGATCCGCAACCTGGTGATCCGCAGCCGCGGCGAGTAGCCAGCCCGAAAAAAAACGCTATCATTCCCTAAAATGGCGCCGCGCGCGCAAACAGGGGATGAGTGATGTCTTTCAAGAAGCTGACGCTTGCCGTGATGCTGGCCTCCGCAGGCATGGCCGTTGCGCAGGCGCCCGAATCCGTCAAAGGCGTCACCATCGCACCCCATCCGCTGCAGAACTATGTACCGGTGACGGACGCGGTGCTCAGAAAGCCCGATCCCAATGACTGGCTGATGATGCGGGGCAATTACGGAGGCTATGGCTTTTCGACCCTCGATCAGATCAACAAGACCAACGTGAAGGGCCTCCAACTGGTGTGGGCGCGCACCATGGAGAGCGGCATCAACGAGGCCACGCCCATTGTCTACAAGGGCGTGATGTTTCTGGGCAATCCTAATGATGTGATCCAGGCCATTGATGCGGCCACCGGCGATCTGCTCTGGCAGTATCGCCGCACTTTGCCGTCGCAGGCGGCGTTCCACAACAATTTCTGGGGCCAGCGCAAGCGGAGCGTCTTTCTCTACGACGACAAAGTTTACACCATCAGCCGGGACAACTTCCTGGTGGCGCTGGATGCCAAGACCGGCAAGGAATTGTGGGAGGTCAATCGTGGCGGCGATCTTTACATCACCAACACCACCGGGCCGATCGTGGTGGACGGCGTGGTGATCGCCGGCAGCAATTGCCAGGAAGCGGCCCAGGGCTGCTATGTCACCGGCAATGATGCGGCGACCGGCAAGGAATTGTGGCGCAATACCGTGATCCCCAAGCCGGGCGAACCGGGCGACGAGACCTGGGGCGGCATGCCGTTCGAAAAGCGCTGGATGACCGACGTCTGGGGGCCGATCACCTATGATCCGGAACTGAACCTGGCCTATTACGGCTCCAGCGGCGTGGGGCCTTCATCCGACACCCAGCGCGGGGTCAAGGGCACCGCCACCTTGGCCGGCAGCAACACCCGCTTCGCCATCGAACCCAAAACCGGAAAAATCGTCTGGAAGCACCAGGTGTTCCCACAGGACAATGCCGACCAGGAATGCACCTTCGAAATGATGCCCATCACTACCAAGGTGGCGCCCGATCCCAAAGCCAAAGGCATGATGGCCATCGGCCGCAAGGCCGCCACCGCCAGCCGCCGCACCCTGACCGGCGTGCCGTGCAAGACCTCCATCATGTGGAGCTTTGACGCGGCCAAGGGCGATTTCCTCTGGGCCAAATCCACCGTGTTCCAGAACCTGGTCAAGGATATCGACAGCAAAGGCAGGGTCACGCCCAATCCCGAACTATTCATGACCGACTACAAGAAAACCTATCACCAGTGCCCCACCCATGCCGGCGGACGCGATTGGCCTTTCTCGGCCTATAGCCCCGAGACCAAGGTGATGTATGTGCAGCTGCAGAATCTGTGCGCCGACTACAAGGTGCGGGTGGACAATATCCCCTCCAAGCCCAGCGATCAGTACAACACCATCGGGCCGCAGGTGCTGGCCGACGGTTCCACCAATATCGGGCGGCTGGACGCCATTTCGGTGGAGACCGGCCAGACCTTATGGAGCTGGGAAACGCCGGGGTCGAATTATTCACCGGTCCTGGCCACCGCCGGCAGCATCCTGTTCAACGGCTCCATGGACCGTTACCTGCGCGCCTTCGACCAGAAGGACGGCAGCTTGCTGTGGCAGACGCGTCTGGGCAGCCAGGTGTTTGGCGCCACCGTCACCTACAAAATCGGCGGCCGGCAGTATATCGCGGTGGCGG
The DNA here is from genome assembly GCA_019508105.1 of Alphaproteobacteria bacterium. Classification (GTDB taxonomy): domain Bacteria; phylum Pseudomonadota; class Alphaproteobacteria; order Micropepsales; family Micropepsaceae; genus Rhizomicrobium. Next base: position 1,405 of record JAEKMB010000046.1, on the reverse strand, counting down.
CCGGCGGCGGCTTCAACAATGGTCCCATCCAGGTGCGCCCCGACCTGGACCAGCCCAGCGGCGGCAACATGGTCTATGTCTTCGCCCTCCTGCAATAACGCCGCATTAAAGCCGTTTGCCTTGGTGAAAGCGCGCCGCTAGTTTCCGACCGCTTCCATTCCGGCCCGCCACGCATATGAAATTTTTGATAAGCGCTTGCGCCGCGCTTTGCCTTTGGCCTATGGCAAGTCTCGCCCAGTCTGAAAAACTCATCGTCACCGCTACGCGCCTGCCGTCGCAGGCCAGCAGCAATGTCACGGTGATCGATGCCGCCGCCATCGCAGCCCGCGATCCCGCCAGTGTGGTGGATCTGCTGCGCGACCTGCCGGGTGTGTTTGTGCAGCAATCGGGCGGACGCGGCAGCGTGGTCTCGCTCTTCACCCGCGGCGCCAAGCCCAACTTCACCCTGGTGCTGCTGGACGGTGTGAAGGCCAATGACCCGACCAACACCCGCGGCGGGTCCTATGATTTTTCCACCCTGGACCTCAACGACATCGAACGGATCGAGTTTGTGCGCGGGCCCGCTTCGGCGGTTTATGGTTCCGATGCGGTGGGTGGGGTGATCAACATCATTTCCCGCCGCGGCGGCGATACGCTCGATGCCGGGCTGCAGGCGGAAGGCGGCAGCTTCGGGTATGTCCGCGCCGCGGGGCATGTGGGCGGACCCGTCGGCGGCGCCACGGGCAATATCGGCCTCTCTTATACCGACAATGGGATGCCGGTGGAGGGCAGCACCTTAAAGAGCACCGCGTTGGATGGTGCGCTGACATTGCCTGAGATCGCCGGCACCGCGATAAATTTCACCGGCCGCTTTAGCGACAGCACCGCCACATCTTTCCCCGATTCCAGCGGTGGGGCACGGCTGGCCGTCTTGCGCAGCCTGGATCATCGCGACATCCAGGAAGGCGTGCTGGGGGCGCATGCTCTGCGTGCGATGACGGATTGGTGGAGCACCGCGCTGGATTACGGCTTTTACGATCGCGAGTCCGATGCCGTCTCGCCTGGGGTGGCGCCCAGCAGCCAGACGCCATCGGGCATTCCCGCAAACGGCGACAAGGCGCGCTTCAGCCGCCATCAAGTGACCTGGACCAACCGCCTCACGCCTTTGCCGGGGCTGGAAACCGCGCTGGGCGTGGATATGCAGGCCGATCATGGCGTGGATGACGGCTTCCTGCAGTTCGGTCCGGCGAGACTGCCCACTCACTTCGCGCTGGACCGTACCCTGTGGGCAGGCTTTGCCGAAGCGCGCTACCGGATCGCGCCAGAACTCAGCCTGTCGGCCAGCGCCCGCTATGACGATACCGGCGCCACCCATCATTTCAGTCCGCAGTTGCGCGCTGATTACGACCTGTTGGACACGGGCACG
>JAEKMB010000045.1 GCA_019508105.1 Alphaproteobacteria bacterium | reverse complement strand
GCCCTATGACACCCATGACTGGGATGCAACCCAGTCCATGGTGCTGGTGGATGCCGTATGGAAGGGCAGTCCCCGCAAGTTGCTGCTGTCGGCCCAGCGCAGCGGCATCTTCTATGTGATCGACCGCACCAATGGCCAGTTCCTGCTGGCCACGCCTTTCGTCAAGAAGATGACCTGGGCCAAGGGCTTTGAGAAAGACGGCACGCCCATCCTGGTGGCCGGCAACACGCCCACGGTGGACGGGACCGTCACCTGTCCGGGCGTGCGCGGCGCCACCAACTGGTATGCGCCATCCTACGATCCCCAGACCCGGCTGTTCTATGTGATGGCGGCGGAGGATTGCGGCGTCTATCGCAAGAGCGGCAAGATCTTTGGGCCCAATCCCGATCCGTCCAATGTCGGCACAAGGCTGGTGCGGGCGCTGAACATCGAGACCGGTGAGACCGTGTGGGAGAAGCTGCTGACCGGCCCGCAGGAGACCAACTATACCGGCGTGCTGACCACGGCCGGCGGATTGCTGTTCCATGGCGAAACCGGCGGCGATTTTGCGGCCGTTGTTCCAGTGCGAAACCGGCGGCGATTTTGCGGCGGTGGATGCTAGAACGGGCAAGACTTTGTGGAGTTTTCGCGCCAATGACAGTTGGCGGGCCTCGCCCATGACTTACACGATCGATGGCAAGCAGTATGTCGCGGCCATGGATTCCACCAACCTGATCAGCTTTGCGCTGCCGGACTAAAGTTGTCATTCCCGCGTAAGGGGGAATCCAACTTCGTGCCGTATGGAAGTTTGGCTGATTAATCCAGCAGCTTCTCTAATGTCGGCAGTTCGTCGGCCTCCCGCACCGGCTTGTCCCACCGGATGCGGCTGACGCGCGGAAAGCGCATGGCGACGCCGGACTTGTGGCGCGTGGAGCGTTGCAGGCCTTCAAAGGCGATTTCCAGCACCAACCCGAAATCCTTGTCGGCGCGTACCGAGCGCACCGGCCCGAAGCGCTCCACTGTGTTGTCGCGCACGAACTTGTCCAACCGCTTAAGCTCTTCATCCGTGAAACCGAAATAGGCTTTCCCAACCGGCGTCAGGGCGCGGTCACCATTGGCATCCTCGCGCCACACTCCGAAAGTATAATCGGAATAAAAGCCGCTGCGCTTGCCATGGCCGCGCTGGGCATACATCAGCACCGCGTCGATCAAATGCGGATCGCGCTTCCATTTAAACCAGGGACCCTTGGGCCGGCCCGGCTCATAGATGGAATCCCAGCGCTTGAGCATCAGGCCTTCGGCGATTTCCGGATCGCCCTTGGGCGGATGGGCGCGCAGGTTGGCCAATTCTTCCCAGCTTGCGAAAGGCTGCAGCGGTGACAGGTCAATGCGATCGCTGCCCAGCCTGGCGATGAAGGCTTCCAGCCGCCGGCGGCGCATCGCAAAGGGCAGGGCGCGCAAATCCTCCGGACCCTCCATCAACAAGTCATAGGCCCGGATGCCGGCGGGAAACCTGGCCATTAGCTCTGCGTCCGCGCCCTTGCGGTTCAGCCGCTGCTGCAAATCGCCGAATGGCGCGGCATGACCATTGTCAAAGATCAAGAGTTCGCCATCGATCACGCCATCAAAGGTCAGAGCCGCTATCACGTCGGGGAAGGCGGCGGCAATGTCTTCGCCGGTGCGGCTGTACAGCCGGCGCTGGCCGCCTTCATGCGCGGCCTGGACGCGAATACCGTCCCACTTCCATTCCGCGGCATAATCCGCGGGCTCGTAGCGGGCGAAATCCGTGGCCTCATCGATCGCCTGGGCCAGCATGACGGGGCGGAAACGGCCGGGCGCATCCGCTCTGGGCCGATCGCTGCGTTTTTCCAGCCAGGCGAACAGGTCGCCATAGGGCGGTGCCTGGCTGTGCCACACTTCCTCTATATCGCTGACCGGCACATCGCCCAACTGAGCCAGCGCCTGCTTGGCCAGCCGCGCCGATACACCCACGCGCAGGCCGCCGGTCAGCAGCTTGAGCAGCGCCCAGCGGCCGGTGACATCCAGCGCATCCAGCCAGCGTTCCAGGAGCTGCGGCACTTCCCGGCGCGAGGCGCTGCGCAAGGAATCCACCACTTCGGGCAGTTCCGGTTCGCGGTTGGCGCCGGCTTTCGCGGGCCAGACCAGCGCCACGGTTTCGGCCAGGTCTCCCACAAAATCATGCGACAGCGCGAAGAGCTGCGGGTCCAGCCGCGCTTCCGCCGCCTTGCGGATGAAGCCGGGCTTGGCGGCATCGAAACTCAGCGCCCCGGTCAACGACGCCAGCGCCCAGCCGCGCTCCGGATCGGGGGCGTGGGAAAGATAATCGCGCAGCAAAGTGAGCTTGGCATTGCGCGACGGGGTGAAGGCGAGCTGGTCCAGCAGGCGGGCGAAGGCTTTCATTCGTCCTCGTCCTCATAGCCGGCGATCTCCAGCGCCGTGGCGGAAATGTCGTTCAGTGCTGCCCAGCGCAGCAAGGCTTCCTCTGTGCCATGGGTGATCCACAATTCTTCCGGCTGGAGCTGGTTGAAGGTGCCGGTCAATTCCTCCCAATCGGCATGGTCCGACACCACCAGGGGCAGTTCGACATGGCGCTGGCGGGCACGGGCCCGCACCATCATCCATCCGCTGGCGAAAGCAGGAATGGGATCGGCAAAGCGCCGGGCCCATTTGTCGGCGATGGCCGAGGGGGGCGCGATCACGATCTCGCCGGGCAGGGCGTTCTTCGCCGCATCGGTGGCCGGCGCCAGCGGGCCGAGCTCTATGCCATGGGCCTGGTACAGCGCATTCATGCTGTCCATTGCGCCATGCATATAGAGCGTCTTGCCGTAGCCGGCTTCGCGCAGCAGGCGGATGATGCGCTGTGCCTTGCCCAGCGCATAAGCCCCGACCAGGTGGGTGCGGTCCGGAAACAGCGTCACCGACTTCAGCAGCTTGGCCACTTCATCGGCGGCGTCGGGAAAACGGAACACCGGCAGGCCGAAGGTTGCCTCGCTGACGAAGAGGTTGCAGGGCACCGGTTCAAAGGGCGGGCAGGTGGGATCGCGGCGGCGTTTATAGTCGCCGCTGATCACCGCGGTGACGCCTTTCCAGCGCAACACCGCTTGGGCCGAGCCCAGCACATGGCCGGCCGGCACCAGCGTGACATCCACAGCGTTGCGCGTAACGCGCTGGCCATAGCCGGCCGCTTCGGTCGCGCCGGCGAAATCGGCGCCATAGCGCGCCGCCATGATGGCCAGGGTCTGCGGCGTTGCCAGCACTGCGCCATGGCCGAAGCGGGCGTGGTCGGAATGGCCATGGGTGATGACTGCGCGGGTCACCGGGCGCACCGGATCGATATGGAAATCCCCCGGCGGGCAATAAAGCCCTTCGGGGGTGTTGCGCAGCAATTGGCGGAACCCGGCCATCAGGCGGGAACGTGCCAGCCGAGCGGTGGTTCGCACGACCGGCCCGCGCGGCAAGGCATTGAAACACATCGATTTATCATCTCGGGTGAGCTGATTGAGATTGAAGTTGCAAGTCACTTGCAAATAGTAGGGGGCTATGTTTGATAGCGTTTCGCAAGTGAGGGAACTGCATGTCGGGCAAGCCCGTCAAACGGCCGATTTCGCTCCAACCGATCAAACGGGTCGCCGTCAGCGATCTGTTGGGCGGCGGGCGCGAGGCGGTCCTGCTGCATGACGGGGATGAATACCGTCTGCGCCTCACCAGCAACGGCAAGCTGATCCTCAATGCTGATCTTGAAGGGCCCGGTTTCATGTTCGCTTTGTCTTCGCGCAAAACCCGCGCGCTATCCGGCGCTTCCCTTGGCGTGCTGGGGGGATTGATGCTGGCACAGCCTGGCGCTGCGCAGACCACCCAACCGGTGCAACTGGGTCCGGTGTCGGTCAATGACAATGCGGACAAGAATGGTTTGAGCCATGCGCCGCCGCTGGCCTCCATGCCATCGGCCAGCCTCCAGGACACGCCCCAGGCGGTGAACGTCATCGATTCGGCCGCCATGAAGAGCCAGGCAGTCACCACCCTGGGCGAGGCACTGCGCAATGTGCCGGGCATCACCATCGCCATCGGCGAAGGCGGCACCCTGGCCGGCGACCAGTTCCGCATCCGCGGCTTTGACGCCAAGGACGATGTCTATCTCGACGGCCTGCGCGATTTCGGCGCCTATGCCCGGGACGCCTTCAATTATGAAGAAGTGCAGGTGCTGAAAGGCCCCTCCGGCCTGATGTTCGGGCGCGGCACCACCGGCGGCGCCATCAACACCATTTCCAAGACACCGTTCCTGGCCGACAAATATTCCCTGGCGCTGGAAGGCGGCAATGGCGGTCATGTTCGTGCCACGGCCGACCTGAATTATGCGATCTCCGATACCGCCGCGCTGCGCCTCAACGCCATGATCACCGATACCGGGGTGGTCGACCGCGATTTCTCGCACTCAACGCGCTGGGGCATCGCGCCCAGCATCACCCTGAGCCTGGGCACCGAGACTCAATGGTCGCTGGCCTATATGCACCAGCACACCGATGCCCATCCCGATTACGGCCTGACCGTGGCCCAGCGCCCCGGCCAGCTGATCGCCGAGCCGGTCGGCCAGTATGGCGTGCCGCGCAACACCAACACCCAGTTCGCCAGTGATATCGACCGCAACGACGCCGATATCGTCACGATGAAATGGGCGCATCAGGCAGCGCCCTGGCTGAGCCTGGCCAACGATAGTCGCGCCGCGGCCTATACGCGCTACTTCCAGTACACCACCGTGGACAGCTGCGAATTCACCATCCCCCCGAACACCCAGACTTCAGCCAATGCGACCTCGACCAATTATTGCTCGGCGGTGATTTTCGGCCAGGCGACGCCGGCCTCAGCGGCCGGCACCGCCGATCCGCGCAGCGCGCTGGGCCAGATCGGCGGCAGCGGGCCTTATTCCCAGAATAGTTGGGGCCTGCAGGATGTCTTCACTGCCAAGGCGGATAATAATCTTGCCGGCTTCCGCAACATCGCCATCGCAGGGCTGGATGCCTTCTACCAAAATGCCGACCGCACCATTTACGCTTATCATCTGCCGACCGCGGCGCAATATTTCTATGCGCTGGGTGATCATACGGTGAACCGCCGCAATATCGGCATTTCACTTTTCAATCCCAGCCACGTCGCGCCGCCCGGCTACACGGTGTTCCGGCCGACTGCCGCGACCATTGCCAACTCCAACGCCACCGCGGCCTATGTCACCGACTCCAGCGGCCATGCCACCGATCTCGCCTTTTTCGCCACCGACCGCTTTTATGTCACCCCGGAAATCTCCCTGATCGGCGGCGTGCGTGTTGATCGTTACACCCCCAGCTTTGCCTCCACCGTGGTGGGCACGGTGGCGACGGGGCCGCAGACCAGCATCGCCCGTTCGCCTCAGACCCTGGTCAACCCGCGCGCGGCGCTGGTCTATCAGCCGTCCGACAACCAGACCTATTACGTCTCTTATGGCAAATCGTCAGTGCCGCAGGGCACCTCGATCGTGGGCGCGCCCACGCCGATCACCACCGCCAACCAGGCGCTAGATCCCGAGGTCAGCGAAACCGTGGAAATCGGCGCCAAGAAAAGCTTCTTCGATGGCGCGCTGGGCCTTTCCGGTTCGCTGTTCAAGGTGCTCAAAAGCAATGCGGTGATCGCCGATCCGATCAGCGGCACCACCACGGCCCAGTCGGGCGAACGCGACCGGGTGCAGGGGTTGGAACTTTCCGCCACCGGCCAGATGACCGACCGCTGGAATGTGCTGGCCGCCTATACTTTCCTGGATTCCAAGGTGACCAGCGATAATTTCTGCAACACTACCACCCTGATCTGTCTGCCCAATCCCTACACCATCGGCACCCAGGTGATTTTTGTGCCGAAGAACGCCCTGTCTTTCTGGTCGTCTTACAAGCTGGATGATTTCGTGCCGGGTTTGGGGATCGGCGGCGGTGCGGTCTATCAGTCCCGGCTTTTGGCCCGCAACACCATAGTCGGCACCGCACCGCTGGCCACGGGCCTGAGCCGCACCGCGGTTATTCCCCGTACCCTGGAATTGGATGCTGTGGCCACTTATGACATCGACAAGTTCCATTTCCAGATCAATGTGAATAATATTTCCGACGAACTGAATTATGCCCAATCGTTCGGCAATCGCGGCACGCCGTCGGCGGGCCGTACCTTCATCATCTCGGCGAGGGTTGATCTCTAGCCATGCTGATCCGGATACCCGCTGTGTTGTCCGCTTCCCAGGTCGCGCATATGCGCGGCCAACTGGCGTCCGCGGAGTGGGTGGACGGCAGGGCCACGGCGGGCGCGCAATCGGCGAGCACCAAGCGCAACCTGCAGGTGCCCGAGGATACTCCCGCCGCCCGCGCTCTGGGCGATATGATTCTGGCTGCGCTGGGCCAGAATGAACGTTTCATGTCGGCGACCTTGGCGCTGCGGGTTTTTCCGCCCTTGTTCAACCGCTATGATCCCGGCATGAATTTCGGCGCTCATGTCGACAATGCCATCCGCCTGGTGAAGCCCTCGCTGGGCACCGGCGCCCCGATCCGAATTCGCACCGACATGTCGGCGACACTCTTCCTCACCGATCCGGGCGAATATGACGGCGGCGAGCTGGTGGTGGAGGACACGTTCGGCAGTCATTCCGTCAAGCTGGTGGCCGGCGATCTGGTGCTTTATTCCGCCACCAGCCGCCATCATGTCGCGACGGTGACGCGGGGCAGCCGCTGGTCCTCCTTCTTTTGGATCCAGAGCATGGTGCGGGACGAAGCTGCCCGCAACATGTTGTTCGATCTGGATACCGCCATCCAGGGCCTGCGCAAACAGGTCGGGGATACCGCGCAGGTCGTCAGCCTGACCGGACTTTACCACAACCTTGTCCGCCGCTGGGCGGAGGCATGAGGACATGATGAGCTTTGCGAAATTGCGCCACACGCTTTTCACCGTGCATATGTGGATCGGGCTTATCCTGGGGGTTTTGCTGGCAGCCCTCGGCTTGTCGGGCAGCCTGATTGTCTATGACCAGGAGATCGCCAACCTTCTTGAGCCCCCGCCCGTCGCTGCCACGGCTGGCATGCCGCTGCCGCTGACCATGATCGCCAATGCCGCACGCAGGGCCGCGGCAGAGAATGGCATTGAAGGCGGGCAAATGCAGATCCTGCCGCCGCAAAAGCCACGGCAGGCCGTGGTGGTGCGCTTTGGCGGCATTTCCCCCATGGGCGCCGGCGCGAATCGTGAAGGTCGCCGCGAAGGCGCCCCGCGCGGGATTCAAATCTTCCTCGATCCGGTCTCGGGCGAAGTGCTGGGCACCCGTACCGCTGTGCTGCCGTCCTTCCTGACCTTCGCCCATCAGTTGCACGGCAACTTCCTGATGCGCCGCGAAACTGGCCGCCCCCTGGTCGGCTGGCTGGGGGTGGCGATGTGCATTCTCGGGCTGACGGGCCTGGTGTTGTGGTGGCCCAGGCGCGGGCAATGGAAATATGCCTTCAAGGTGCGCGCCGACGCCACGGGCTTGCGCTTCCACCGCGAACTGCATGCCGCCACCGGCATCTGGATCTTCCTTGTCTTCATGGCGGTGAGTTTTTCCGGTGTGGTGATCGCCTGGCCGCAAACCGCCGGCATGAACCCGCCGGGTGCCAATTCGCGCGCCATGCCCATGGTGCCGGTGCAGAACACCAAACCGCTGGGCGCCACCGAGGCGGTGATCGCCGCCCAGGCCGCCGTGCCCGGTCTTGTGCCGCGCAGCATCAGCTATCCGGCGCGGCCCGGCCAGCCGGTCACCGTCAATTATCTCAGCAACGGTGCGGTGAATGCCAGCGTGTTGCTCGATCCCTATACCGGCAGGGTGCTGATGGTGCGCGACAGCTCGGAGAGGTTTCTCACCTGGATGCGCCCTGTGCATGACGGAAGCCTTAACGGGGTATGGCGCTTCCTGGTGTTCCTGTCGGGTCTGGTGCCGCTGTTGTTCGTCACCACCGGCATCATCATGTGGTGGAAGAAGCGCCAGCGCCGCATCCCCATGACCACCATGACCGACGAGGTAGCGGAGGAGGAGGAGACATGACAGCCCTCTTTCCGCGCGACGCCTTCGATCATGCCCATGCACTACGCCCCAGGGCGCGCTCCAGGCTGGACCATGCCAAGCTGGCCAGCATCGGTATTACCATCGCCATTCATGCGGTGATCCTGCTGGGGGCGCTGACCGTGGTTCAGGTCTCCCATACCA
>JAEKMB010000044.1 GCA_019508105.1 Alphaproteobacteria bacterium | reverse complement strand
TGTTCCTGCGCAATCAGGTGCGGCCCATCGAGCGGCTGGCCCGCGCCGCCGACAGTTTCGGCAAAGGCCGCGCCGTGCCTGACTTCAAGCCCTATGGCGCCACCGAGGTGCGCCGCGCCGCCCAGGCCTTTATCACCATGCGCGAGCGGCTGGAACGTCATGTCACCCAGCGCACCGAAATGCTGGCCGGCATCAGCCATGACCTGAAGACGCCCCTGACCCGGCTGAAGCTGGCACTGGCCATGATGGAGGATGGCGGGGGGCAGGCTACCCCGAACGAGATCGGGCCCATGCGTGCCGACATCGCCGAGATGGAACATATGCTGGACGAGTATCTGGCCTTTGCCCGCGGCGAAGGCGGCGAAGAATCCGCTGTCACCGATTTGGGCGAGATGGTGCGCGACGCCGCCGCCGCGGCCGGCAAGGCGCGCCAGCGTAACGGCATCACCGTGAATGCGCCCGAGCACATCGCGGTCAGTGTCAAGCGCGCGGGATTGCGCCGGGTATTGGCCAATCTCCTGGACAATGCCCTCAAGCACGGCACCAAAGTAGCCGTGACCCTGACCCAGGACGAGCGGCTGGTGGAAATCGCGGTGGAGGATAACGGCCACGGCATCCCACCGGAGCGCCATGAAGAGGCTTTCCGCCCCTTCCGCCGCCTGGACCAGGGCCGCAACCTGCAAAGCGGCGGTTCGGGGCTGGGCCTGGCCATCGCCCGCGACATCGCCCGCGCCCATGGCGGCGACATCCTGCTGGGCAAGAGCGCGCTGGGCGGCCTCAAGGCGACGATCCGGTTGCCGGTTTAACCACAGCTTGTCATGGCCGGATGGCCGGCTCGGAGGCCGGCCATGGTGAGGAGCGATTTTTAGCCTAGCTCCTCCGCGCGTTTCCGCGCGGCGCGCACCGCGCGCTTGACCAGCGTCGTCAGTCCATCATCCGCCATCAGCACCGCCAGCGCCGCCGCCGTAGTGCCGCCGGGGCTGGTGACGGCTTCGCGTAAGGCCGATGCCGGTGATTTATCCGCTGCCAACAAGGCGCCGGCCCCGGCCACCGTGGCGCGAGCGAATTTCTCGGCCTGGGCGCGCGGCAGGCCTTCCGCGACGCCTGCCTCGGTCAGCGCCTCGGCCATCAGGAAGAGATAGGCGGGACCGGAGCCCGAAACTGCCGTGACGCTGTCGATCAGCTCTTCCCTGGCTACCCATTCGGTCTGGCCCAGCGCCGACAGCAGCGCCGCAGCACGCTTTTTGTCCGCCGCGATCGTACCGTTGGCGGCATAAAGACCGCTGATCCCCGCCCCGATGGCGCCCGGTGTGTTGGGCATGGCGCGGATGATGCGCGCTTTCTTTCCCCACGCCTTGGCCAGCGCCGCCACCGAGGTGCCGGCGGCGATGGAGATCATCAGCGCGCCACCTTGCGCGAATTTTGCCAGCGCGCCCGCTTCGCCTTTCAGCACTTGCGGCTTAATCGCCACCAGGCAGACGGACGGCTTGGATCTTACCCGGGATGGCGCGGCAAACAGGGCGATCTTTTTGGCTTTCGCCAGCTTGCGCAGTTCCGCCGATGGCTTGGGTTCCACCACGGCGATGGATTTGACGCCGCTCTTCAGCCAGCCCTTCAAGAGAGCCGATCCCATGCGGCCGGCGCCGATCAGGAGGATGCTCACGGGATCACGACCTTGCCATCACGCCTGGCCGGCGCACTCCAGCACCGCCGACGCGATCGCCTCTTCGGCGGTCTTGCCGCCCCACAGCACAAACTGGAAGGCGGGGTAGTAATGCTCGCAGGCTTCCAGCGCCAGGTTGAGCAGCGCCTCGCACTGGGCGGCGCTGGCCTCGGCGTCGGGGAAGATCATGGCATGGCGGAAAATGATGGTGCCGTCCTGGGGCCAGAGGTCGAAATGACCGATCCACAGCTTGGCGTTCACATGCATCAACAGGTCGGCGACATTCTGGCGCCGCACCCCTTCGCTGATCCGCATGTCAAAGGCGCTGGACAGGTGCAAGGACTGCAGGTCTTCCCGCCAGGAAAAGTTGAAGTGATGGTCGCTCCATTTGCCGGCTACCGACAGGTTCAGCTCGTCCCGGCCGGCCCGCTCAAAGGCCCAGCCATTGGCCTCTACCGCCCCCTCCAGCAGGTCCAGCGGATGCAGGGTATCCAGCGGCTCGTCGTCCAGGTGGGTGATGGTCATCGGCAACTCCAGCCACAAAACGAAGCAGTTGCGATCCAAACTGGCACAAGATTTAGAGAAAACAAGAGTCTGCGACTCCTCATCCCGCCCCGCGGAAAAGATTCCACAGCTTTGGCTCTGCCTGGGCGCTCCGGCTCACGCCGACGCGCTTGTTCACAGATTCATGCTGTGGAGGAGTCGGATGCGACTCCTAAGTGGTTGATTTGGATTCCAAAGCCGCCACCCGGGCGGCCAGGGCTTCGTTCTCGGCGCGGGCCTTGGCGGCCATCGCCTTGACCGCCTCGAATTCCTCGCGCGGCACGAAATCCATGTCGGCCACCAGCCGTTCCAGCCGCTGGCGCATGAAGGTGTCGATCTCGGTGCGCACACTCTGGGCCATGCCGGCGGCGTCGGTGAAGGCCTTGGCCACCCCGTCCAGGAAGGGATTGTCGGTCTGCGCCATGACGTCCTCTATTGGTTGCGCTCGGGGGCGCCCGTCGCTCCTATATCACCACCCCGCCTGCTTGACACAAGCCGCAAAGCATCCCGATTTACCCGCCATGATCCAGGCCCTGCTCCCCTTCCCCAATATCGATCCGGTGGCGCTGCACATCTGGGGGCCGCTGGAAGTCCGTTGGTACGCTTTGTCCTATATCGCGGGGCTGGTGCTGGCCTGGTGGGGGATCGCCCGTATCCTGCGCCGCAAGGACCTGTGGGCCCATCCCCCTTTCAATGGCAAACCGCCCGCCACCGAGGACGAGATCGGCGACCTGGTGGTGTGGGCGACCTTCGGCGTCATTCTGGGGGGACGGCTGGGCTGGGTGCTGATCTACGGCACCCTTCTGTGCAGCGTCACCCCCGACTATGCCCGCTTCTGCGAGGGGTTGCCGATGGCCTTTCTCAGCGATCCCATTCGCATCATCGCAGCCTGGGAAGGCGGCATGTCCTTCCATGGCGGGCTCTTGGGTGTGGTGATCGCGGTGTGGCTGTTTGCCCGCCGGCGGAAGCTCAAAATGCTGCCGCTGGCGGACCTGGCCTGCGCCTTCGCGCCAATCGGAATTTTTCTGGCCCGGATCGCCAACTTCGTGAATGGCGAATTGTGGGGCCGGCCCACCAATGTCTCCTGGGCGATGATCTTTCCGCGCGATGACCTGCACCTGCCGCGCCATCCCAGCCAGCTTTACGAAGCGGCGCTGGAAGGCTTGCTGCTGTTCGTATTGCTGCAGATCGCGATGCGCGTGTTCCGCGCCCATGAACGGCCGGGCCTGATTTCGGCGCTGTTCTTTTTGGGCTATGGCACCTTCCGCTTCATCAGCGAATTTTTCCGCGAGCCGGATACTAGTTTCCTCGGTCCGGTCAGCATGGGCATGGCTCTGTCCATCCCGGTCTGGCTGACGGCGGGCGCCCTGTTCTGGGTGGCCTATACCAAGCGCCGCACCGCATGAGGCTGCTCCTTGTCTCTTAAAGAGCGCATCGTCGCCCTGATCGAAGCCCAGGGCCCGATGTCGGTGGCGCAGTTCATGACCATCGCGCTTCTGGACCCAAAGGACGGCTATTATCCCAACCGCGAGGCGATCGGCGCCGGCGGCGATTTCACCACCGCCCCGGAAGTCAGCCAGATGTTCGGCGAGATGGTGGGACTGTGGCTGGTGCAGGCCTGGGCCGATCAGGGCAGCCCGAAAAATCCCCGGCTGGTGGAACTGGGACCCGGACGCGGCACCTTGATGGCCGACATATTGCGCACCGCTGCGGTGGCGCCGGAATTCCTTGCCGACCTGGATGTGGTGATGATCGAAGCCAGCCCGGCGATGCAAGCGGTACAGGCCGACAAGCTGCGCGGACTTGGCGCTGATCTGTCCTGGCAGGCCCAGTTCGACGATCATCTGGGCGACCGGCCGCTGTTCCTGGTGGCCAATGAGTTCTTCGATGCCCTGCCGGTGCGCCAATATGTCAAGACCGAACGCGGCTGGTGCGAGCGCATGGTGACGGCGCTGCATGGCGAACTGCAATTCGCCCTGGCGCCGGTGCCGCTGCCCAAACAGGCCGTTCCCCCAGGTTTGGAAGCAGCACCTGATGGCGGGGTTTATGAATCCTCGCCCGCGAGCACCGCCCTGGCCGAACATATCGCCCGCATCATCGCCGCCAAGGGCGGCGCTGCTCTGATCCTGGACTATGGCTATGGCCAGACTGATAATGGTCAGGCGGCGGGCTTTTCGGAAACCCTGCAGGCGGTGAGCGGGCACCGCTTCGCCGAGGCGCTGGCGGATCCGGGACAGGATGATATTTCTGCCCATGTGGATTTCGCTGCCCTGGCGCAGGCGGGCAAGCGCGGCGGCGCGGCC
>JAEKMB010000043.1 GCA_019508105.1 Alphaproteobacteria bacterium | reverse complement strand
CACTTCATGGCCGCGCAGCGCGCCCCTGCCCACATCGGCAAAGACGTCCTCGGCCCGCGCCAGGCGCAGCTTCTTGGCCACGCCCTCGATGCCCTTGTCGGTGAGCTCGCGCCCTTCATCGGCAAAGGTCTTTTCCAGGATCTTGCGGCCGAAGCGGACATGCTCGTCGCGCTGGGCATGGCGCAGGAAACGGCGGATCTCGGCCCGCGCCCGGCCCGTGACCACGAACTGCTCCCACATGGGCGATGGGGAAGAATCCCTGGTGGTGATGATTTCCACCTGGTCGCCATTCTTCAAAGGCGTATGCAGCGGAGCATGGTTGCCATTGACCTTGGCGCCCACCGCGCTGTTGCCCAGGTCGGTATGCACGGCATAGGCAAAATCGATCGGGGTGGCGCCGCGCGGCAGGGAGATCAGCGAACCTTTGGGCGTGAAGCAGAAAACCTGGTCCTGGTACATGGCCAGGCGCGAATGTTCCAGCACCTCCTCGGCGCTGTCGCCGCGCTCCAAAAGGTCCACCATGTCGCGCAGCCAGCCATAGGTGACGCTGTCTTCCTTGCCGGCTTCCGGCACATGCTCGCGGTAGCGCCAATGGGCGGCGACGCCGCGCTCGGCAATGTCGTGCATGTCCTGGGTGCGGATCTGGATTTCCACCCGCTGTTTTTCCGGCCCGATCACCGTGGTGTGGATGCTGCGATAGCCGTTGGGCTTGGGGGTGGAGATGAAATCCTTGAATCGTTCCGGCACCATCTGCCAGCTGGTATGGATGATGCCCAGGGCGTGGTAGCAATCGGCGGTGGAACCGACGATGACGCGGAAGCCGAAAATATCGGAGAGCTGCTCGAAGCTGAGCTTCTTGGTCTGCAGCTTGCGCCAGATGGAAAAGGGCCGCTTGCCGCGGCCATAGACCCAGGCCTCCATGCCATGCTCGGCCAGGCGGCGCTTGATCTGGTCGGCGATACGCCCCACCCGGTCGCCGCCCACCATATCCAGGCGGGCGAAATGGGTCACGATGGAGTTGCGCGCCTCGGGATCCAGCTCCGCAAAAGCCAGGTCTTCCAGCTCCTCGCGCATATTCTGCATGCCGATGCGCCCCGCCAGCGGGGCATAGATGTCCACCGTCTCCTGGGCGATGCGGCTGCGCTTGTCCGGCTTGTCGATATAACCAAGGGTGCGCATGTTGTGCAGCCGGTCGGCCAGCTTGACCAGCAGCACGCGGATGTCGCTGGTGATGGCCAGCATCAGCTTGCGGAAATTCTCCGCCTGCTTGGTGCGCTCGGAAAAGACTTCCAGCTGCGACAGCTTGGTGACGCCGTCCACCAGATTGGCGATCTCCTCGCCGAATTTTTCCCGGATGTCCTCATAGGTGACCAGCGTGTCTTCGATGGTGTCGTGCAGCAGCGCCGTCACGATAGTGGGCACGTCCAGCTTGAGGTCGGTAAGGATGGCCGCCACTTCCAGCGGATGGGCGAAATAGGGATCGCCCGAGGCGCGGAACTGCTTGCCATGCGCCGTCATGGCATAGACATAGGCCTTGTTGAGCAGGGCCTCGTCGGCGTCCGGGTCATAAGCCAGCACCCGCTCGACCAGGTCGGTCTGGCGCATCAGCCGGCGGCGGTTGCGCAAGGCCACGGCATCAGGGACAGCGACAGGTTTCGCGGCTTTGGCGGCCGCGGTTTCAGGGATCGGGGCACTCATGCCCCCACTATATAGGAATTCGGCAGTTCCGCCTTAACGCAGAGGGTCAAAAACGGCGGAAATCGTGCCTTTTGCAGTAGAGGCCGTCGATTTTGGGGCTTGGGCAGGGTCGCCTAGCGACAGCGTAAGGCGACGCGCGGAGCACCATCCGCGGCCCTCGCTCAAGCTCGGGGCGTTCGCCACTCAAAATGGTCCACCGGACCATTTTGTCCCGCCTGCGGCGGGCCGTGGCTCACTCTTCGTAGTCGGCTTCCGGCTCCGGCTGCGGCTCGGCGCGGCGCTGGGCCTCAGTGGTGAGAGCGCGCAGCAATTCTTCTTCCGTGACCTGGCGGTGCGAGGGATCCTCGCGGTCATCGGCCTCGGGGCGGGCCTCTTCCGGCTCGTCCACTTCCGCATGCTTCTGCAGCGAGCGGATGTAATCTTCCTTGGAATCTTCCGGCTTGATCAGCTTGGCGGCGATTTCGCGCAAGGCCACCACCGGGTTCTTGTCGCGGTCACGTTCCAGCATGGGCTCGGCGCCGCCCGAGAGCTGGCGGGCGCGGAAGCCGGCCGCCAGGACCAGGTCAAAGCGGTTGGGGATCTTGTCGACGCAGTCTTCGACGGTGACGCGGGCCATGGGAATCCTTCAAGTTCAATAGGTTAGCGGCCCGAAAAGCCGCTGCCATCAGGGGTTTGGAGGGGAAATAACAGAAAAGCCTGGCCGAGGCCAGTCCGAAGGAAGCGGCCATCAAAGACGCTTGGGTGCATCCCGGTCTGCGAGGCCCGTCAGCAACTCCCCCGCCGCCTGCCCGGTTACCGGATGGCGCCAATCCGGCGCCACCTCCGCTAGGGGCACCAGCACAAAGCTGCGCATTGCCATTCGCGGGTGCGGCAGGGTCACGCCCTCGGTGATGACGCGCCCGTCATAGTCCAGCAGATCGATATCCAGTGTCCGCGCCGCATTGGGCGCGGAACGCATCCGCCCGAAGGAAGTTTCCACTCCATGCAAAAGCGCCAAAAGTTCAACGGGTTGGAGAGCCGTCTCGATGGCAGCCACGGCGTTGATGAAGGCCGGCTGGCCGGGATCGGGCCAGGCCGGCGTTTCATAGAAGGAGGAGACGCGGGCGATTTTCACGCCCTGGCGTTCCAGTTCACCCAGCGCGCGCTGGAGCGTGCCCGCCGGGGAGCCGGCTTGGAAAGGAAGATTCGCTCCTAGGGCGATCAGGATCACGGGCCCGCATCGGCAGATTGGATGCGCCGCCCTTCACTATTGGAGGTCATGTGCTTTTTTATCCGTCCGAAAAGATCGCATTGTTCATCGATGGCGCCAATCTCTATGGCGCCGCCAAGGGCCTGCAGTTCGACATCGACTATAAGCGCTTGCTGGAGCTGTTCGCGCGCAAGGGCACCCTGGTGCGGGCCTTTTATTACACCGCCGTGGCCGAGGACCAGGAATTCTCTCCCTTACGTCCCCTGGTGGACTGGCTGGATTACAACGGCTTTTCGGTGGTGACCAAGCCGCTGAAGGAGTTCACCGACGCGCAGGGACGCCGCCGCGTCAAAGGCAATATGGATATCGAACTGGCCATCGACGTGATGGAGATGTCGGGCTGCGTCGACCATGTGGTGATCTTTTCCGGCGATGGGGATTTCCGCCGCCTGGTGGAAGCGGTGCAGCGGCGCGGCCGCCGGGTCAGCGTGGTCTCCACCATCCGCACCTCCCCGCCCATGGTGGCGGACGAATTGCGGCGCCAGGCCGACAATTTCATCGAACTGGACGAACTCAAGAGCCAGATTGCCCGCGAAGGCGGCAAGGCGCCGGCCCCCTTCGTCCCCGCCTAGACAGGACCGCACCCAGCCGCTAGTTCGGGATCATGCCCGTTCCCGCCAGCCCGCCGCCGGATTGCCCGCTCTGCCCGCGGCTGCACGCTTTCCGCCATGAGAACCGGCGCAAATATCCGGGCTGGTTCAATGACCCGGTCCCCAGCTTCGGGCCGCTCACCGCGCGCATCCTGATCGCGGGGCTGGCGCCCGGGCTGCAGGGCGCCAACCGGACAGGGCGGCCATTCACCGGCGACTGGGCGGGCGACCTGCTTTACGCCACCTTGCTCAAGCATGGTCTGGCCAAAGGCGAATATGACGAGCGCCCGGACGACACGCTGGAGCTGGTGGATTGCCGCATCGCCAATTCGGTGCGCTGCGTGCCGCCCCAGAACAAGCCCGAGCCGAGCGAGATCAGGACCTGCCGGCAGTTCCTGAAATCGGAACTGGAGACCCTGCCCAATGTCAAAGTGATCCTGGCGCTGGGCAAGATCGCCCATGACTCGGTGTGCGACACGCTGGGGGTGCGCAAAATGCTTCACCCCTTCAAGCATGGCGTGGCTTATGACATCGGCAAATTCAAGCTGATCTCGAGCTATCATTGCTCGCGCTACAACACCAATACCGGGGTGCTGACCACCCAGATGTTCGAGTATGTGGTGGGCAAGGCCAAGGCGCTGGCGGAGGCCTGATCAATCGGGCATCGCGTCATGCGCGTCGGCGATGGCCTGCAGCAGCTCCGGCTCGCGCTGATAGCGCGCCTGCAGCTCGGCTTCGTCGTGGTCCAGGGTGGCGCAGTGCAGCGCCCGGACGTTGTGCGCGATCTCGGCCTTGCGGAGCTTGCTCTTCGAGGTTTCAGACGGCGCAAAACATAAAACCGGTGGGCGCCAAATGTTTCATCAGCGTTTATCTCGCATGAGTCTGGCCTTGTCGCGCTGCCAGTCGCGCTGTTTCTCGGTCTCGCGCTTGTCGTGCAGTTTCTTGCCCTTGGCGATGCCCAGTTCGATCTTGGCCCGGCCTTTGGCATTGAAATAAAGCTTCAGCGGAATCAGCGTCATGCCCTCGCGCTGGATCGCCGCCGCCAGCTTGGCGGCCTCGCGCTTGTGCACCAGCAGCTTCCGGCTGCGCTTGGGCTCGTGATTGAAGCGGCTGGCCTGGGTGTATTCGGGGATGTAGCAATTCACCAGCCACAATTCGCCATCCTTGGCATGGGCATAGGATTCGCCGATGGTGGTCTTGCCGCTGCGCAGGCTCTTAACCTCCGAACCCACCAGCATGATGCCGGCTTCCAGAGTCTCGTCGATCGCATAGGCATAGCGCGCCTTGCGGTTGTCGGCGATGATCTTGAAGCCGTCGTCTTTTTTCTTGGCCATAGTCAGTTGATAAGGCCGACGTCCTGCATCGCCTTCTTGATCTGGGCGCGCGCCGCATCCGCCGGCGCGATCATCGGCAGGCGCAGGTCCGCCGCGCACTTGCCGAGCAGCGACACGGCATATTTCACCGGGCCCGGATTTGTCTCGCAGAACATGGCGTCATGCAGTGGCATCAACCGGTCCTGATACTCCCGCGCCTTGGCATAGTCGCCGGCGGTGCAGGCCGCCTGGAACTCGGCGCAGAGGCGCGGCGCGACATTGGCCGTGACCGAGATGCAGCCCACCCCGCCATGGGCATTGTAGCCCAGCGCCGTACCATCCTCACCCGAGAGCAACAGCCAGTCCTTGCCGCAGGCCAGGCGCTCGCGGCTGGGGCGGTTCAGGTCAGCCGTGGCGTCCTTCACCCCGATGATGTTCGTGTGCTTGGCCAGGCGCGCCATGGTCTCGACAGCGATCCCCACCACGGCGCGGCCGGGGATGTTGTAAAGAATGATCGGGATGTCCACCGCGTCCGCGATCGCCATGAAATGGCGGTACTGCCCTTCCTGGTTCGGCTTGTTGTAATAGCCCGTCACATGCAGGACCGCGTCGCACCCCACCTCCCTGGC
>JAEKMB010000042.1 GCA_019508105.1 Alphaproteobacteria bacterium | reverse complement strand
GACGGCATCCCGCATCTGTTGTCGCCGGTAGTGACGGATCCGCGCAAGGCCATCGTCGCCCTGAAATGGGCAGTGCGGGAAATGGAGGACCGCTATCGCAAAATGTCCAAGATGGGCGTGCGCGGTGTGGAAGCCTTCAACGAGCGCGTCAAGAAGGCCAGCGACAAGGGCGAAGTGCTCAAGCGCACGGTGCAGACCGGTTTTGACCGCGAGACCGGCAAGCCGATCTATGAGGACGAGAATCTGGAATTCGAGGCCATGCCCTATATCGTGGTAGTGGTGGACGAAGTCGCCGACCTGATGATGGTATCCGGCAAAGAGATCGAAGGCGCCGTGCAGCGCCTGGCCCAGATGGCGCGTGCCGCCGGCATCCATCTGATCGCCGCCACCCAGCGCCCCTCGGTGGACGTGATCACCGGCACCATCAAGGCCAACTTCCCCACCCGCATTTCCTTCCAGGTGACCAGCAAGATCGACAGCCGCACCATCCTGGGCGAACAGGGCGCCGAGCAGCTTCTGGGCCAGGGCGACATGCTCTATATGGCGGCCGGCGGCCGCATCAAGCGCATCCATGGTCCCTTTGTGTCGGATCACGAAGTGGAAGATGTGGTGCGCTTCCTCAAATCCCAGGGCGCGCCGGAATATCTCGACGCCGTCACCGAGGAGCCGGACGAAGACAGCGACGACCCCTATGCCCTGATGGGCGGCGGCGGCAACAGCCAGTCGGGCGACGACCTGTATGACAAGGCGCTGGCGGTGGTGGCGCGGGACAAGAAAGCCTCCACCAGCTACATCCAGCGGCGGCTGCAGATCGGCTATAACCGCGCCGCCAGCCTGATCGAGCGCATGGAGCAGGACGGCGTGGTCTCCAGCCCCAACCATAAGGGTGTGCGGGAAGTGCTGCTGCCCGATCACGACCGCTAGCTGGTGAAGCCTCGGAAATTGGCCTAAAACAGCCACCGCAGAGCGGAGGCGCGCCATGTCCTATATCCAGAAATCCTTGGGCGACGGCGAGACCATCATCGCCCGGGCTCATTTCCATGTGCTGTATTTGACGGCGGCGTGGCTCAGCCTTCTGATCCCCGGCGCGCTGCTGCTGGCGGCACTGGCCGCTGCCCAGACCCAGCCCGATCCCTACACCGTCGCGGCAGGGCTGCTGTTCCTGCTGGGGCTGACCGTCTTTTTCCGGATGATGATCCGCAAATGGTCCACTGAGATCGGCGTCACCAGCCATCGGTTTGTGGAAAAATACGGCTTGCTCTCCATGCGCACCAACGAGATCGCCCTGCCCAATATCGAAGGCGTACGGGTCCATCAGTCCATCCTGGGCCGGCTGTTCGGCTATGGCACGGTGAAGATCGAAGGCACCGGCGTGGATTCGGTGACCACCCCCGCCATCGCCGATCCAGTGGGCTTTGTCCGTGCCATCCAGACGGCCAAGGAGCATGTTGCAAGAAGCTAGATCGCTTCCAGCAATTCCTGGGCGGCGGCGCGCGGGAAACTGACGGTGATGCGGGTACCTTTGCCGCGGGCGCTGTCGAGCACGATGCTGCCTTTGTGCAAATCCACCAGCGCCTTGGTGAGCGGCAATCCCAGTCCCGTGCCCTCATAACGGCGCTCCAGCCGATTATCCACCTGGCCGAAGGGCTGGAACGCGATCTCCACATCCTCCGGGTCCATGCCGATGCCGGTATCGGCCACGGTGACGGCGATGTTGCCCTCACTGGAGCGGGCGGTGATGGAAACCGTGCCGCCCTGTTCGGTGAACTTGATGGAATTGGACAGCAGGTTGAGGAAGATCTGGCGCAGCTTGGCGGCATCGCCGGTCATCAGGAAATCCCGGGACAGCGCATGGTCCAGGCCGGTCACCGACAGGGTAAGGCCGGCATCGCTGCATTGTTCGCGCACCATGGCGATACAGTCATGCAGCACATCGCGCATGTCGATTTCGCGGGCCGCCAGCACCATCTTGCCCGCCTCGCTTTTGGACAGGTCCAGCACGTCATTGATCACCGCCAGCAGATGGCGACCGCTGCGCAATATGTCACCGGAATAGTCCAGATAGCGCGCATTGCCCAACGCGCCGAAGAACTGGCCGGAAATGATTTCCGAAAAACCGATAATGGCGTTCAAGGGCGTGCGCAATTCGTGGCTCATATTGGCCAGGAAGCGGGTCTTGGAGGCGTTGGCGGCTTCGGCCTCGCGCGTGGCGCGGCGCAAGGATTCCTCGCGTTCCTTGATGGCGGTGAAGTCGGAGAGGAAGATGATCGAGCCGCCTTCGGATGTGGCGCTGCCGGTCATGCGCAGCCAGCGGCCATCGGCCAGTTCCAGCTCGGCATGGCCGCTGGTGGTGATGTCCTCGCTGGGCGGCTGGGTGGAAGCAAGCTTGCCTTGAATGAGGCTCAGCGCGGTGTCGAACTGAGTGCCCGGCATCAGCTGGTGGGCAATTTCCGGGAAGAAGCCGCGCAAGGTGGAGTTGGACATCACGATCTTGCCGTCCGGTCCCACCAGCATCACGCCTTCACGGCTGGTTTCCAGCGCGTCCACCAGGCGGTTTTCCGCCGAGCGGCGCAGCGCTTTTTCCCGCGTCATGGCCTCGCGGATATTGTCCTGCATCACCGTCATGGAATTGAGCAGGGCGCCGGTCTCGTCCTGGCCGCCCTGGGGGATTTTGGTCTCCAGTTCGCCCTTGGCGATGCGGTCGGCGACGGTGGCGGCGGCGCGCAAGGGCCGCACGATGCGGCTGCGCAAGAGCCAGGTCAGGCCCGCGGACAGCAGTAGCGCCAGCACGGTCATCCCGATGCTGGCATATTTGTAATGGCCGATATTGCTGACGGTCTGGCGGCGGCCGATAAAGCTGTGGTCGGTATTGAACTCGATCAGGAGATCGAACTTGTCGTCGATCCGCTGATCCAGACTGGACAGTTCGGCGACGTCCCCCGCGGCACGGGCATCCCGCCACCGCCGCACCAAGGGCTCGATCTGGGCGATAACTTTCTGCTCGTCGGCGGCCAGGCTGCGCTGCTTGGCGACTTCCAGGTCGGTGGTGAAATTGTCGAAGATGCCGGAAATGTCGGCGGCGATAGCGGGGCGCTGCGCCGGCGTCGCATGTTCATAACGCAGCTCGGCGATCTGCATCTCGGTAAAATCGGTCTGGGCGGCGCGCGCATAGTTGATCGCCATCAGCGGGCCGTCGAAGGTCGTCACCGCGATGGTGCCGGCGGCCGACAGCACGCCATAGCCCGCCAGCCCCATCAGGCCGATGATGGCGCTCATAGCGGCGAAGGCACCGAAAATCTTGGCGCCGATGGTGTATTTGGCGAGCTGCATTCCAGCCCCACAGGGTGACAATATAGTTTGCCCTGTCAGGCGTTTATGGCGGCTTAAACCAGGTTTCGCCGCTCCGTCCTGCCGTGGGAAAAACCAGCCTTTGGGCGGCTATCTCACATGCACTGTCATGCGCATGGTGGGATGGATATGGCAGCGGACTTGGAAGGTGCCGGATGCCGGAAAGGTCTCGTTAAGATTTTCCCCCGGGGCCTTCTCGTCGGAATCGAACAGCCCATCGACATAGATCTGGTGGATATAGCTGTCATTGTTGGTGAAGGTCACACTCTCGCCCCGGTTTATGGTCACGTCGGTGGGACGGAAGGCGCGGTTTTTCTGGCCCACCACCGCGTCGGCGGAAGCAGCGCCCATGGCCAAGACAAGGCCGAGGGCGGCAAGAAACAGCGTCCTCATCATTTCCTCATCCTGAGCTGCCGGCAAAGGCCAAAAGTTGCATCCCATCGTCTTAAAGGACCTGGGTTAAATCGGCCTGAAGAGGTCCCGCAAAGGCTTGAAAAGGGCGCTAAAAAGCGGGGCTGGACAGGCTCTGGGGCATGTCCTATACCCCCGCACCTTCTGCCGCGAGGCTTGGCGAGCGTAAGCGAGCCTTAGCCGCAGCGGCATCCCCGCGACAGCGGGGACCCAGAAAGGTAATGACGCGGGGTGGAGCAGCCCGGTAGCTCGTCAGGCTCATAACCTGAAGGTCACAGGTTCAAATCCTGTCCCCGCAACCATCCAAAGAAAACGCCCCCGTACCACGGGGGCGTTTTCATTTGGATGCCAAAGGCGCGGCTAGGCGGCTAGCGACAGCGTGGCGGCCGCGCGTAGTGCCGCGCCGCGGCAGGGATCCGCCCAAGGACCAAACGCTGCGAGACGCTGACCGGCCTTCACGGCAACGACCGCGCCGCAGGCACCCATTTTTGTGCGCTGCGATACCGGCGAACGCTGCAAAACTGTCTGAAATTCGGGCTTTTGTTCCGTCTGCCGCCTTTTCTGTGCGCCACCTGCCGGGCCGCGCAATAGTGTTTGCGGCTGGGGGGCGGGCGCGGCTATAACCCCGGCCCTCGGGGCGTGTGTACGGTTGAGTCCTTCGCCCCGGCGTTCGAAGGGAGTGTGCATGGCAAACCAGGTCTCTGCCGACTATCGTCCGTCGGAAAACGAGCCCTTTATGAATGAGCGTCAGCGCGAATATTTCCGCCGCAAGCTCAACGTCTGGAAAGACGAGATTCT
>JAEKMB010000321.1 GCA_019508105.1 Alphaproteobacteria bacterium | reverse complement strand
AAGCTTCTCGAGCGCGGCACGATCGAACTCGCGCCGCTCGCCTACATGCGCGGCCGCACGCTCAACCACGCCTTCATCATCCTCGACGAAGCGCAGAACACCACGCCCGAGCAGATGAAGATGTTCCTCACGCGTATCGGCTTCGGCGCCAAGGCGGTGGTGAACGGCGACGTCACGCAGATCGACCTCGCGCGCGGCCAGAAAAGCGGGCTGATAGAAGCGCGGCGCATCCTCGCCGACGTCCGCGGCATCACCTTCACCCAGTTCACCGCGCAGGATGTCGTGCGCCACCCGCTGGTGGCGCGCATCATCGATGCCTACGACGCCGCCGCGTCGCAGGAATAACGTGACCGTGCAGTACGCGATCCCCCGCTCGGGAGTCCCCGCGCCCGCGGCACTACGCCGCTGGGCGCGCGCGGCGGCCGCGAGCCTCTCTGTCACCGTGCGCATTGTCGGCCGCCGCGAGGGGCGAGCGTTGAATCGGCGCTATCGGCGCCGCGACCACGCGACCAATGTCCTCAGCTTTCCTTACGGCAACACCGGCGATGTCGTGCTGTGCCATCCGGTGATCGCGCGCGAAGCGCGCGAGCAGGGAAAGAGCGTGCGCGCCCATTACGCGCATCTGGTCGTGCACGGCGCGCTGCATCTGCGCGGCTATGAGCACGATGACAATGCAAGCGCAAGGCACATGGAAACGACGGAAATTCGCATCCTCCGGCGACTGGGGTTCGGTAATCCTTACACGGTAGAATCCGGCCGCACGGCATGAACGACCCCGCGCGCCCCAGCCTGCTCGAGCGGCTCTCCGCTCTCCTCATGCGCGAGCCGAGCGACCGCGAGCAGCTCGTGCAGCTCCTGCGCTCGGCTTATTCGCGCAACCTGCTCGACGCCGACGCTCTTTCGATCATCGAGGGCGCGCTCAACGTCTCCGAGATGCAGGTGCGCGACATCATGATCCCGCGCTCGCAGGTCGACTTCATCGACATCAACGAGCCGATCGAAAGCTTCATCCCGCGCATCATCGCCACGGCGCACTCGCGCTTCCCGGTGATCGACCAGAACCGTGACGACGTGATCGGGGTCCTGCTCGCCAAGGACCTGTTGCGCCACTACGCCGGCGAGGAGGAATTCAACGTGCGCGAGATGCTTCGCCCGGCCGTGTTCGTGCCCGAGGCGAAGCGCCTGAACGTCCTCCTGCGCGAGTTCCGCGCCAGCCGCAATCACATGGCGATTGTGGTTGACGAGTACGGCGGCGTCTCCGGCCTGGTGACGATCGAGGACGTGCTCGAGCAGATCGTC
>JAEKMB010000041.1 GCA_019508105.1 Alphaproteobacteria bacterium | reverse complement strand
GCCTTCGGCAAACCCGCTCCTCACTCCAGCGGCAAGAAAAAGCACGTTCTTGTAAAATCACTTTAGTTCGGGCTGGCCGCTTTGGCCGCCGGTGCCGCCGCCAGGGGCGCGGGCGGCACATTGTTGGACGGCGCATCGCGCTGAGTCGGGATATGACCCTCAAAGAGACGCCGGAAAATGCCCGGCGCCAGCATGGACAGCGGATTCATGCTGATATTGGGCTGTTCCATGTTGCCGCTGGCTGAGTAGGTCGCGCTCAGCACGCCCTCGCCTTTCTTGGACGCCAGTATGTCGCCCAACAGCGGGATGTTGCTGATCAGCGAATTGACGCCGCAGGCCGGCACCAGCGAGCCCTTCAGCGCCAGGGTGCCACGCGGTCGGTCAATATAGCCGTCCGACGTGGCGCAGATGGCGCGGCCCTGGGCACGCGCGCCGTTCACGCCGATCACATTGTTCTTGGAGCTGAAGGGGAAATTCCATTCCTCGATACTGATGCCGTCACCACCCATCAGGTCGCCGATTCCGGTCAATGATCCGGCGGCGAACAGGCGGCTGATCAGCGGCTGGTTGACCAGCTGGAAATTCTTCACCACCAGCACGCCGGTAAAGTCGGGGGCGTTGGGATTGAAAGGCTCGCTGGCCTGGCCGGGCAGGTTAACCGCCGCGCTCAGACTGCCGCCGCGCATGCTTTCAAAGGCGAAGACGCCCCGCGCCAGCAGTCCCGCATCGCCCGCTGTGAAAGTCACCCTGCGCCCCGCCGGCACGCGTTCCAGATTGGCTGCGATGGGCGCGGACTTGGCGCCCTGCACCACGCTGCCGCTGAGACTGAGGGCGGAGGGGCGGTTGCCGATGCCCGCCAGGTCCAGGTTGAGGGGCGCAATGGCGACGCCGTCACGCATCGCCATCCGGTCCAGTTTGACATCGATATGAAAGCGTCCCTCCGGCGTGTCGTTCGGCGGGCCGCCGGCGCCGCCCGGCTGTTCGCTGGAGCCGGTGCGCCCGATCTTGGAGCCGTCCAGCGAGTGGCCGCGCAAAAGATAATCGTCGCCGCTGCTGGCGCTGCGCGAAAGCTGGAACGACAAGTCGTTGAGCGGCCCCATCTTCACCGAGGGGAAGTTCAGCACCGTCAGATCGCCGTTACGGTTGAAATCGGCGGTTCCGCTGAGATTGAGCACCGGGCCGCTGATGCGGATGGTCTGGTCCTGCACCACATTGCCGGGCGCGAAATTGACGCCGATGCGGCCGGTCGCCGCCTGG
This sequence comes from Alphaproteobacteria bacterium, assembly GCA_019508105.1. Classification (GTDB taxonomy): domain Bacteria; phylum Pseudomonadota; class Alphaproteobacteria; order Micropepsales; family Micropepsaceae; genus Rhizomicrobium. The sequence continues at coordinate 3,316 of JAEKMB010000041.1, read as the reverse complement.
CCCGGCGTCTTTTCCAGATTGACGATCGGCACCGACAGGGCGGCGGGAGTGAAATCCACCGCCACATCGGCATGCATCAGGCTGCCGCGATGGCCGATAATGTCAGCGGTGATGGGCACGGTGCCGCGAAAGAAGCGCAGCAGGTTGATGTTCAGCGCCGCCCGCGCGCCCTCGGTCATCGGCCCCTTCACCGTCAGGCGGGTGGTGACGGCATCCTTGGTGCGGAAATCCTCGGTCCAGTCCACATTCAGCCGGGCATCCGCCAGGTTGACCAAGCCGCTCTGGTGCAGATGGTTGTTGTCGACTTCGAAATTCACCGCCCCCTCGGTCAGGCGGGTTTTGCCGCCCAGGGTGACGGCGAAGTCGCTCACCGCGGCCTTGACCGATATGCCCACATCGTCCACCGGCAGGTTGGCCAGCATCGGCACCTTGAACATCAGGTCGGCGCCCATCTGGCCGCCCGTTGTCTTGGGATCGATCCCGAATTTGGTGGGATAGTTCAGCGGCTTCATGTCGATCAGGGTCATCACATCGGGCATGGCGCCTTCGACATGCACGCCGAACTGCCCCACCGTTCCCACCTGGTGCAGGTTGGGAATCAGGGCGCTGCCGTTCTTCGCCGTCAGCGGCCCGATACGCCCGGAGGTGAAGCTCGCCTTGAACGTGTCCCCGGTCATGATGGCGTCGCCCATCACCGCGGTGGCACGGGTGAGGCCCTTGATGTAGTTGCCCTCGATATTCTTCATGGCGAAAGTCAACTTCAGCGAGTCTTCCGGCAGGATGTCCTGGTCGAGCATGCCGGGCGGGAAATTGGTCTCCGCTTCCAGCGGCCCCATCTCGCCGGCAAAGATGTTTTCGTCGATCCAGCTGCGCGCGCCCGGCGCCGCCGGAAGCGGCCAATAACGCAGCAGGGTGCGCACCGGCGTGGCTGGGATGCGAACCTTGGCCACCACACCCGGCGCTCCATTGTCATTCAGGGTGACAGTGCCTGACGCATCCAGCGCGAAGCCTTGCGCGGCCATGGCGAGCTTGGTGATATTGAACTGGCGCGGGCCGGTCAGGTAATCAGCGGTCACAGCCAGGGTTTGATAGCCGATCGCCTGGGGAAAAATACCGGGCATGTCCAGCGCCACATCATGCGCGGCCAGATCCGCATGCACCCGCTCCAGCTTGCCGCTCGTGTCATAGAAGAAATCGCCCGCACCCTTGAACAGGGCCCGCGCCTCGCGCGCATCCAGATCGGCGGTGGTCAGCGCCAGATGCCGTGTGGCGCCGTCATAGCGCCCCACCAGCCTGAGGCTGATGATATGCAGCGCCTTGCCCTTCATCGCCGCCCAGGGAACCTCGCCCCTGGCGGCGAGGTCGAAGGCGGCCAGACCCAGCTTGCCGCCGGGATCGACACGAAATTCGCTGGAGGCGCTCACCACCACCGGCAGGTTTTTCACGCCCTCGAAGAACTTGCTGTTGCGTCCCAGCGCCTGCAGATCCAGTCCGGTGACTGCCGCGCTGCCGGCGATCGGCGCCTTGCCGGGCGGCATGGTGATCTCGGCCGTGATATGGCTGGTGCTGCCGGACATCAGCACATCGGCGTCGAAACTGGTGCCGATCGTGTCGCCCTTGGAGCGCATCACCAGATTGGCTCGCGGCGCGGAGAGGTTCAGGCCGCTCATCTCGTCATAAAGGCGCAGCTTCGCGTCCCGCACCGCAAAACTTTCCAGTGACGAGGATTCGGCGCCATGGGAATTGATCACGTCGCTGATGCGCCCGATGATGTCGTCATCGCCGGCATCCTTCTCGCTGCCCAGGCGAATGCGCCCGCTCTTCATATGGACCAGGGTGAACTGCACCCCCACCAGGGTGATCCGCTGGACCACAAACTTGCCCTGCAGGAAAGGCGCCGCCCTCAGGCCGATCGCCGCCTTGGGCGCGGTGACCACCACCTTGCCGTGGGAATCATTGATACGCGCGCCCAGCACCACCAGGTTCACGCGGCCGGTGTCGCGGCTCCATTCGATGGCGGCCTGGTCATAATCGAGGTTGATTCCGGGCAGTGCCGTCCCGATCGCCCCCGCCAGAGTTCCCTTGAGCGGCCCCAGAGACACCGGTCCCCACAGCAGCCGCAGACCCGCTCCCACCACAAAAAACACGATGGCCGCCACCAGCACCCCGGCGCTGAGCGCGGCGCGGCTGATGTGGTGAGCCTTTATGAAATGGGAAAAAGGCAGCTTCACGCAGGGATTCTCAGGGGGCCGGCTGCTGTATTACGACTGTTAGGCCTAAAAAGGGCAAATGTTCCAGCCTCTTGCTACATGCTGCGATTGCACTGGACCGGCCAGATGGGCTTAAATCCGATTTGTTAGAAGGGCTTGGGATCAATGGCGTTGGCGGCGGGCGACAAAGCCCCCTCTTTCAAGATTGCATGCGATGACGGCGAGACCTTGTCTTCGGCCGGCCTCAAGGGCACGCCCTATATTGTCTATTTCTACCCCAAGGACGACACTTCCGGCTGCACGAAGGAAGCGATCGGCTTTTCCGAAAGCCTGAAGAAATTCGACAAGCTGGGAGTAAGGGTAATCGGGATTTCCAAGGATAGTCTGGAATCCCATGCCAAGTTCCGCAAGAAGCACAAATTGAAGCTCGCTTTGGGATCGGACCCCGATATCAAGATGGCCAAGGACTGGGGCGTATGGGGTGAGAAGACTCTCTATGGCCGCAAATATATGGGCATGGAGCGCGCCACCTTTCTGGTGAACGCCAAGGGCGTCATCCAGGAGGCGTGGCACAAGGTCAAAGTGCCGGGCCATGTCGAAGCCGTGCTGGAGGCCGCCAAGGCGCTATGAAAAGCCCGTTCAAACGCCCTCTCTTCAAAAGTCACTTGCGGCGCGCATTGACCCCGCGGCTGAGCTCACGCTCCTTTTTCTGGCACCGCAAGCGCCGGACGGCCGGTCGCGGCATGAACGTAGGCGATCTCGCGCAGAAGAAAGCGACGTTGCTGGAACGCGCCTGGCAATGGATTCACACCACCTTTCCGGAACGTCAGATCTATATCCGCAGCGACGGACGGGTGCAGTTCTTCACCTTCGGGCCCTCGCTGCAGGCCACCCTGGCCGGGCTGACCCTGATTTTTCTGGGCTGGGTGGCGTTTGCCACCGTCAATGTGATCTTCAAGGACCGCATCATCGCCGCCAAGGATCACCGCTATCAGCAGATGCAGGCAGCCTATGAGAACCGCGTCGCCGATCTGCAGATTTCCTATGACGAGCTGAACGGCGCACTGGTCTCGGCCGAGGACCGCTTCAAGGCCACGGCGGACTCG
>JAEKMB010000040.1 GCA_019508105.1 Alphaproteobacteria bacterium | reverse complement strand
CTCGCCCGGCACCTGGTCTGCGCCGCCTTTTTCGATGCGCAGCATCTCCTGCACCTGCAGCCACATGGTGGCGTAATTCTCGAAATAGAAAGTGGCGAACGGCCCCACTTCAATGCGGCGCAGCTTGCCCACCTTCACGCCCACATCATGGGTCGGCTTGACCACGCCGAAGGTGCCGCCATGGCCGGAGCAGCGCTCGATTACATCCACCGGCGTATCGGGAATCAGCCGCAGCATCTCCGCCGCCTTGGGGCCCATATTCTGGGCGCGGGCATGGCAGGCCAGGTGCACGATAACGCCTTCGGGCAAACCCGTCATGCCGCTGGGCAGCCCGTCCTTCCTGGCGACATCCACCACATATTCGTCAATGTCGAAAGTGTTGTCCTGCACCCGCTTCACGTCAGGATTGTCGGGACAGATCAGCGCCCATTCGAATTTCAGCATCAGGCCGCAACTGGCGGTCAGCGCGACGATGTCATAGCCCTCATCGATCAGCTTGCAGAGTTCCTTGGACACTTTGGCGGCATTCTCGGCCACACGCGCCAGCTCGGCCTGTTCCAGGAATGGCATGCCGCAGCAGCCGGGATAGGCAACCTTTGTTTCCACGCCGATGTGATTGAGCACCGCACGGGCATCCATGCCGGTGTCCGGCTTGTTGTAATTGACGAAACAGGTGGCATAGAGCGCCGCCTTGCGCTTGCCGAAGGCGGGCGCGGCGCTGTTGACCTGGCCGGGCTCATGCCTGGCCTGGCTGACAAAGGTGCGGCTATGGAATTTGGGCAGGCTCGCCTTGGCATCGATGCCGGCCACCTTCTCCATCACCGGTCGCGTCAGCTTGTTGTCCTTGTCCGACGCCCAGTTGACCAAGGGCGCCAGCGGGCGCGCCAGGGCGCCGTTGCGATCCATCTCGGCCAGCTGCTGCTGCACCCATTCCTTGTTGCGGTTGCCCTTTTTGGCATCGACAAAGCGGTGGCGCAGCATCAGGTGCGGGAAATCCAGCATGAAGGGATGCGGCGGCACATAAGGGCATTTGGTCATGAAGCACATGTCGCAAAGCGTGCAGGCTTCGACGATGGGCTTGAAATCTTCACTTGCCAGATGTTCGACATCTTCCTTGGGACTGGAATCGATCAGATCGAACAGGCGGGGAAAGGAATCGCACAGATTGAAGCAGCGGCGGCAGCCATGGCAGATGTCGAACACCCGCCGCATCTCCGCATCCAGCTTGGCCTCATCGGCAAAGTCCGGATCCTGCCACTTGATGATTTCGCGGGTGGGTGCACCCAGACTGCCTTCACCGGTCATGCCATCGTCCCAGAAAAACATGGCCGCGCAAATTGCTTCGCGCGGCCATATTTCGTTAGCGCGGAAAATTACTGGCCGAGGGTGTCGAGGGCTTTTTGGAAACGGCCGGCATGGGACTTCTCGGCCTTGGCCAGGGTCTCGAACCAGTCGGCGATTTCCTCAAAGCCTTCGCCGCGCGCCGTCTTGGCCATGCCCGGATACATGTCGGTATATTCGTGGGTCTCGCCCGCGATCGACGCCTTGAGGTTGGCATCGGTGGCACCGATCGGCTCGCCAGTGGCCGGATCGCCCACTTCTTCCAGATATTCCAGATGGCCATGGGCATGGCCGGTCTCACCTTCGGCGGTGGAGCGGAACACCGCGGCGACATCGTTATGGCCTTCCACATCGGCCTTCTGCGCGAAATAGAGGTAGCGGCGGTTGGCCTGGCTTTCGCCGGCAAAGGCCTCTTTGAGATTTTCCCAGGTCTTGGTGTTCTTGAGTGCGGGCATGCGGCCTCCTATGGGGTGGAAATTTCCGGCGCAGAGTGTGCCCACAGGGAAGGCGTGTCAACACATTAGAATAATTCTAATGTGTGAGAATGACTCGCAGCAAAATGGTCCGGCTTAGTTGCGCCTGACGCGGACCACGACATCCACGCGGTCGACGCTGAGACCGGCCGGCGGAGTGGGAACGCCTGCGACCGCGATGGTTTCCCCCGGGATGTCGATCAGCAGCCCTTCTTTCTCCAGGAAGAAATGCTGATGGTCGCCGGTGTTGGTGTCGAAATAGCTGCGCGCCGCATCCACGATCACCTGGCGCAACAGTCCCGCCTCGGTGAATTGGTGCAGGGTGTTATAGACGGTGGCCAGCGAGACTTTCACACCGGCATGGCTGACTTCGTCATGCAGGCTTTCGGCTGTCACATGCCGGTCACCGCTCTGAAACAAAAGCCCCGCCAATTCCACCCGCTGACGGGTGGGGCGCAGCCCGGCCTGACGCAACCGCGCGGTGGCCTGAGCGGCGGATGTCTTGGATTCGCGCGAAGCTTTGACCATCTGTTCCTCCCGCGCGGCTGCCCGTCTTGGCTGTAAGGGGCGCGGCAATCCTGCTAGACTGGGAAAGATATATGTTAGAACGCTTCTAAGCAAGAAGCTTGGTTTTCCAAAGGTAGCCCATGCCCCTGTTTTGGGGTAGGAACCCCCAAGGAAACGTCAGAGTTTCCATAGTGTTTTCAGGGAAGAATCCAGCCGTGGACCAGCCGTTGCGCAAATCCTCCTTCGACCTTCAAGGCCTGTTGGCCTGCGCCCGCGGTGAGCTGTTTGGGCCCGGCAACCCCCAATTGCCCCTGCCGCCCATGCTGATGTTCGACCGCATCACCTCCATCACCGCCGATGGCGGCGACGACGGCAAAGGCCAGGTGGTGGCGGAGTTCGACATCCATCCCGACCTCTGGTTCTTCAAGTGCCATTTCGAGGGGGATCCCGTGATGCCCGGCTGCCTCGGCCTGGACGCGCTGTGGCAGATGGTGGGCTTCTTCCTGGGCTGGATGGGAGGCCTCGGCCGCGGCCGCGCCCTGGGCGTGGATGAAGTGAAGTTCACCGGCATGGTGCTGCCCACCGCCAAGAAGATCACCTACATCGTCAACCTCAAGCGCGTGATCATGCGTAAGCTGGTGTTGGGCATCGCCGACGGCATCATGAAGGTGGACGGCAAGATCATCTATGAAGCCAAGGGCCTGCGCGTCGGCCTGATCACCGATGCCGCGGCGGCGCTGGCTGCCCAGACGGCGCCCGCCTCCGCCTGATATTTGTCGAGGATCACATGAGAAGAGTGGTCGTCACCGGCCTCGGCATCGTTTCCTCCATCGGCAATAATGCCGAGGAAGTCACCGACAGCCTGCGTCATGCGCGCTCCGGCATTGTCGCGGCCGAAGATTATATCCGCCTCGGCTTCCGCTCCCAGGTGCATGGCTCGCTCAAGATCAACCTGGACGAAGTGGTGGACCGCCGCGCGCGGCGCTTTCAGGGCGACGGCGCCGGTTATTGCTGGGTGGCGATGAACCAGGCCATCGCCGATGCGGGCCTGGGGGACAAAGACATTTCCAACCCGCGCACCGGTTTGATCGTGGGCTCGGGCGGCGCCAGCACCAAGGCCATTGTCGGCGCGGCCGACATCACCCGCCAGAACAACTCGCCCAAGCGGGTCGGCCCGTTTGCCGTGCCCAAGGCGATGTCCTCCACCTGCAGCGCCAACCTGTCCACCTGGTTCAAGACCAAGGGTTATAATTATTCCATCTCCAGCGCCTGCTCGACCTCCGCCAACTGCATCGGCAACGCCTTTGAGCTGATCCAGTGGGGCAAGCAGGACATGATGTTCGCCGGCGGCGGCGAGGAGCTGGACTGGACCCTGTCCGAATTGTTCGACGCCATGGGCGCCATGTCGTCCAAGTACAATGCGTCACCGGAAAGCGCCTCGCGCGCTTATGACATTGCCCGCGACGGCTTTGTGATCTCCGGCGGCGGCGGCATCCTGGTGCTGGAAGAGCTGGAACATGCCAAGGCGCGCGGCGCCAAAATCCATGCCGAGCTGGTGGGCTATGGCGCCACCGCCGACGGCGCCGACATGGTGGCTCCGTCCGGCGAAGGCGCGGTGCGCTGCATGCAGATGGCGCTGGAAAATGTGAAGGCGCCGGTGGACTACATCAATCCCCACGCCACCTCGACGCCGGTGGGGGACATTCCCGAGATCAATGCCATCAAGACGGTGTTTGGCGGCAAGATGCCGCCGATCAGCGCCACCAAATCGCTGACAGGCCATAGCCAGGGGGCTGCCGGCGTGCATGAAGCGATTTACACCTTGCTGATGATGAAGAACAATTTCATCTGCGAGAGCGCCAATATCGTGGAACTGGACCCCGCCGTCCAAGGCGCCAATATTGTGCGCCAGCGCATCGACAACGCCCAGATCAATACCGCCTTGTCCAACAGCTTCGGCTTTGGCGGCACCAACGCCTCGCTGGTCTTCCAGCGCTATCAGAAGTGATGTGCCCATGAAACAGGATACACCCCGCGAGGCCATCTTGGCGGAAGCAAAATCGGGATTGATGGCCGGCAAGCGCGGCCTGGTGATGGGCGTGGCCAATGACCATTCCATTGCCTGGGGCATCGCCCAGATGCTTTCGGCCCAGGGCGCGGAAATCGCCTTTACCTATCAGGGCGACGCCCAGAAGAAGCGGCTGGGCCCGCTGGCCGCCTCGATCGGTTCCACCATCCTGCTGCCGGCCGATGTCGAAAGCGATGAACAGCCGGCCGATGTCGAAAGCGATGAACAGCTCGATGCCGCCTTCGCGGCCATCAAGAAGGAATGGGGCTCCATCGACTTTCTGGTTCACTCCCTGGCCTTTTCCGATCGCGATGAGCTCAAGGGCCGTTATGTCGACACCTCCCGCGCCAATTTCGCCAGAAGCCTCGATATTTCCTGCTATTCCTTCACCGCCGTGGCCCGGCGGGCGGCATCGCTGATGCCCAAAGGCGGCGCGCTGGTGACGCTGTCCTATCTCGGCGCCCAGCGGGTGATGCCCAATTACAATGTGATGGGAATTGCCAAGGCGGCGCTGGAAGCCAGTGTGCGCTATCTGGCCGCCGACCTGGGCCGCGACAATATCCGGGTCAATGCCATCTCCGCCGGCCCGATGCGCACCCTGGCAGGCGCCGCGGTGGGCGATGCCCGCACCGTGTTCAAGTGGAACAAGGCCCATGCGCCGCTCAAGCGGACGGTGGAACTGAATCATGTCGGCGGAGCGGCGCTGTATCTGCTCAGTGACCTGGCAGGCGGTGTTACCGGCGAAATTCATTTTGTCGATTCCGGCTTCAACGTGATCGGCATGCCGCCGACCGCGGATCTCAACGGATGGACTCCGTCCGAGAATGGCCAGGAGATT
>JAEKMB010000039.1 GCA_019508105.1 Alphaproteobacteria bacterium | reverse complement strand
CCAGCGCGACAAGCAGCTCATGGCCGCCGCGCGTGATGAATCTCTAGCGGGCGGCAAGATCACGCCGGGAAATAGTTCTCCCCTGTTCCTAACTTGCCAGCCTATCGGCGCCGCGCCATCCGAGTATGGCCACACGCCCTTGGGCGAGCTGACGGGCATCAGCGAAGCCGGCATGAAACTGATGCCCAGGCTGGAGCCATAGGAAAACGCCATGGACATTCACAAACCCAAGCCCATCCACGGCTGGCGCGACCTCATAAAGGAGATCGGCATCATCGTGATCGGTGTGTCAATTGCCCTGGCGGCCGAACAAGCGGTGGAGTGGGTGCATTGGCGCAATCAGGTGCGAGAGGCGCGGGAGGTGATTGCCACCGAACTCGCAAACAGCTTGGGGAGTGCGATCATACGCGTCCAGGTTGCGCCTTGCGTCGAGAGTCGCCTCGATGCAGTATCCGATATTCTGGATGCCGCGGCCAAAACCGGAGGCCTGCCGCCGGTTGGCATTATCGGCCAGGCGCCGTCGTTGCTATGGCCCAGCGGAGCGTGGGAGAGCGTCGTCGCCTCGCAGACCGCCACGCATTTCCCGCGCGAGCAATTGGCGAACATAGCGCGCCTTTACAAGCTGGTAGAGCGAGCCGAAAGCTTCAATGTCATGGAAAGGCAGGCCTGGAGCAGCCTGTACACCATGGTGGGTCCAGGCCGTCACCTCGATCCCCCTTCGGAAGCGGAATTGCGTCGCGCCCTGAGTCTGGCCCGCCTCAGCAACCGCATGCTGCTAACCAGTGTTGTGAGCTTGATGGCAGGGGCCAAGAGCGAGAATCTTCCATTCAGTCGCAGTGATCTGGATAGGATCAGCGCCGCCAAGCGCGCACCCCTGACCGGCGGCAATACGCTTATTGCAACTGGTATGGCGTTGATCTGTGGCCCGATCGGGCCCGTGCCGCATCGTTACGGGCAATCGCAGAACACTTTCTATCAATCCCGTTACGGGGAGTTCCTCCGGAGCGTTCCCGATTTCGGGGATGGCTCCAAAATTCCCGCGCCATGACCGACGCCAGCGCCGACGAATGTCCGCTTATGGCGCAAAGCGGACATTGTTGAACGGGAACGAATGACCGCTTTTGTGTAAAGCGGACATTGATGATGAAGTTTGAACCTATAAGGCTGAATTGATGGACATTCACAAGCCGAAGCCAGTTCGCAGCTGGCGCGAACTCTTCTCCGAGATCGGGATCATCGTGCTGGGTGTTTCCATAGCGCTGTCCGCCGAGCAGGCGGTGGAATGGTGGCACTGGCGCGGGCAGGTAGCAGAGGCGCGCGCCCTCATCGCGACCGAACTGGCCGGCAATGTGGCTCGGGCGACATCGCGCTTGCGCACCGAGAAATGCGGCGAGCATCGACTGGATGAACTGGCCACAATCCTGGATGCCGCGTCCAAAACCGGTACCCTGCAGCCGGTGGGCGATATCGGCACGCCGCCACCCGGTTTATGGCTCAGCGGCGCGTGGGAAAGCGCCCAAGGCTCGCAAGCCGCGGTGCATTTCCCCCGTGAGGAACTGGCGACACTGACCACCATCTACCACTTTATCCAAAGTGCGAGTGACGCTGGCCACGAGGAAAACGTCCAATGGGATTTGCTGTATACGATGGTCGGGCCGGGCCGCCGCCTAGACCCGGCTTCGGAAGCCAGGCTGCGCGAGGCGGTGACCCGTGCCCGCGACATAAATCGCGGCATGACTGTAGTTAGCGGAAATGTGATCCGCCGGGTGAAGGTGCTCGATCTTCCTTTCAATTCCAATGATCTGGACGTGATCGCGCAGGGCGAGCGTGCGCCCTTGGTCAAATCCCGGAATGAATTCAGTGAAAACGGCTATATTTGTTCGCCGATCGGGGCAGTCCCCACTGTGTATGGGCAGTCGCGCTGGCAATTCGTTCCCGCCACACTCGATCAACGCAACAAGATATTACTCCCTGTCTTCGGTCGAAGGCGCTGATGGACGTTCGCTAATTGAAGTCATCAGTGATGATCGGAGGAATGTCCGCTTTTGGCGCAAAGCGGACGTTGGGCGAACTGAGTGCGAATGACCGCTTTTGGTTAAAGCGGACATGAATGAGGAAACCAGTGGCGACGGAATCTGTAGAAGCTTCGCAACATCCAAAAGGATCAAAGCAAATGAGTAATCTGCGGCGCTTGCGATACACCTTGTCGCTCATTGCGGGACTGCTCCTTCTAACCGGAGCGCCCCAAACCCACGCACAGCAAGCAAACCTGAAGCCCAACGTCACAGAGACTAAACCTGAGGCTCTCGGATTCTCGTCCGAACGACTTCAGCGGCTTCACGTAGCGATGCAGCAAGAAGTGGACCAGAAGCACCTCCCTGGTATCGTAACAATCCTGTCGCGCCACGGCAAAGTGGTTGAGGAAAGAATCTACGGCAAAAAAGACATTGCGAGCGGCGCTCCCATGACTAGGGACACCATTTTCCGCATCTTTTCCATGACTAAGCCGGTCACTGGCGTTGCCATGATGATTCTTTATGAGGAAGGCGGCTCATTCATTGCTACGTGGACGCAGGGACAGGTCACAGCTTCAAAGGTTCTCATTGCAACAGGAGGGCTTGATGTGGAACCGGAAATCAAAGACGCACGGACCGCAGTCAGGGACGGCCTCATCAGACACTGTCCTATCTGCGATGCTTACGAAGCGACGGGGAAAAGAATTGGTCTAATTTCGTATGGCAAGTGCCGAACGAAGGAAGCGTTGCTGCTGAGGGGGTATACCGCGGACCTCACAGTCCTCACCCTTGGCCGCCCTGCCTATATCCCTGAAGAGGAGCAACGAGTCCTGGTCGATGCCGGTATCAACATCGTCTTACATCCGATCTCACGGCTAGCCCGTGATAAGAACCAGGTCGCGGCATGGTATTCGGACGAAGAGCCGCCGCTAATCTTCGATACTATATACTCCGCGCTGGGAATGAATTTGCGATCTCAACTGGCTGTGTCCGTCGGGGCAAAAGTCGATGAAGATGGGGCTCTGGTCGTCGACCTACATCAGCAGACATCTGTCGCGGGGCTATACGCGGCAGGCGATATTGTTCGCGGTCTCTCCCAGGTCAGTGTCGCCGCAGGTCAAGCGGCTATTGCCGCGACAGCCATCAATGCGAACTTGCCCAGCCTACGATATTAACGCTCGAACACCGGCAACCGGAAGGACGACATTAATCTGTAACGCCGGCTCGTGCGCCGCTATGCAGGACGTTTTTCTTCTTCGCCCTTCAGACGGGCAACGGTGTTGGACGCAACGTTCGTAAGATAATCGGTACGGGAAATCCCGCGCTTGGCGGCCTGTCGCCTAACGAATTCGGCAGCGCCCAGTCCGAGAGCAAGTAAGATCAGTTTACGCATTGAATTCTCCTACGTAGGAACTTTGACGGCTTTCGGGGCACCCGCAGCGATTACGCCTGCATTTTTGACCGATCAGTCCGCGCGGCTAAGTCGCGTTGCCGCGCACGGCTCTCCAAAGCCAAGGCTTTGGCTTCATACTCATGAGCCAACCGGTTCAAGGTTGCGGTGACATCATTGTCGCCGGTTGCACCACTGAGGCGCGCACACTTGCTCGCTTGAGCCCGTAGTAAGGTGGCCTGCCGTTGATCGGTGACGTCGATCAGGACATTTACAGCGCCCCGAAGTTCTCCGTCCCGGTCGAAAAGCGGCGTGGGATAGGGCATGAAATTGACCCGCGTTCCGTCCGGGCGCTCAGCGACCGCCGTGACGTTACGGATGGGCTGCTTTTTGACGATGGCTTCGGCCATGGGGCATCTGTCATGGGGCAAAAATTCTCCATTATCCGTGTAAAGCTTCCAAGTCACGCACCAACGGTCCTTACCGGCAATCGGCGTACGCCCTGCGAACTGGATGCAAGCGCTATTAAAATAGACAACCAGACCTCTGGCGTCGGTAACGTAGATCGGAGCGGGTAAATCCTCCAACGTAGCAAAAAGGCTCGCGTCGCCCGGCTCAAGCAGGGCCACGGCTTGCTCTACAATCGAGTCTGGCGCGAGGAGCCGCGAAGTTTCTGAATCTGGATCGTACATGGTGCCTTCGGTGCATTCCGCCTTAGGCTCAAACTGACGCGCCCGGGGAAAGTTCCATCGCGCTGCAAATATCACTAGGGGGACCAAAATTAATGCCCAGGGTCTGAAGCAGCCTCCGGTCGAATCCTGCGGGTCCTTGGCATTCACGCCGCGCCGCCACATGATCTGGCCTATTACAAGGAGATCTACTTTCCTAACCCGCCGGGCGCGCCAGGCGTCACCTCCGCCCCCTTCCGAAACAAGCCCAAGGATCCGTCAGAATAGAAGTCGGATGCCGCCAGCAATATTTACGATCCCTTTTGGCGCAAAGCGGACGTTAGATAGCCGAGGCGGGACGACCGATTTTGGGCCAAAGCGGACACGGCTTCTCGCGGAAATCGATGATAACTCAGTGCTATTTGCAGCGCAGGGATGGCTGCAAGGCTGGGCCTGCAGCTTGTGCGCGACGATGCAGATTGTGGCCCTCTCATTGTCTGGGAGAGTGCCTTCAGCGCCACCGAAGCGGACCGGATCATCGCGCTCGGCGACAGCCTGGCGCGCGAGCGCGCCGAGGTTGTCCTCGCGCAGGACGCCATGGGCGAGAAACGGATTACGGACGTGTCGTGGGTACAGCGGGCCAACACAACTCATTGGCTATTCGCCCGGCTAGAACAGATCGTGCGATCTCTGAACAGCCAATACTATAAATACGCGATATTCAATGAACTGCGGGAGCCGCCGCAATACACCGTCTATGAGGCTAGCCAGGGCGGGCATTATGACTGGCATGTCGATCACGGTGCTATGACGCCAGAGGCACGCAAATTGTCGATGAGCGTACAGTTGAGCGACCCTTCGGCTTATGAGGGCTGCGACCTGCAGCTGCAGTTCGGCGATGGCATCGTCACAGCGCCGCGGACACGCGGCACGGTGGTGGCCTTCTCCTCCTATGTACTGCACCGGGTGACACCGGTTACTGCCGGCGTGCGCAAGGCCCTGGTCGCTTGGGTCTCGGGTCCGGAATTTACTTAGGTCAGGTCCGTAAGCCGCGGAACCATGAAGCGTCCCAGCAACCCCGTCATCTCCGGCTGAAACGGGTTACTGAGCGAGGCGCGGCTGTCGAACTTCTCCCCGGCATGCGGACCATTCGCATCCACATAATGCAGGAAGACCTGGAACATACGGCTTCCCTGATAAGCATTGCGCCAATGCGTCAGCTCCATTCCTTTATAAAGAAAGCCATCGCCTGGACCGAGGATTGCGGCGAACGGTGCGTGTTGTTCGCCGATATTGAGCGGCCAAGGCGCAGAGGGCTCCTGGCCCAGGTTGAGGCTAATGGAAATCTCACAAGCTTCACGGTCGCGATGAGGCGGAAGCACATCGCCGTTCTTATAGATGCGGGCAAAGGAATAAGTGGGGTGCAGACTAAGGCCCGAATGGATCTCGACCGCAGGCTTGATGTCCTGCATCAGCGCATCGATCTCAGGATCACCATAGACATGAGGTGTGCCGGGTACCTGGTCATCACCCCTCATGCGCAACGTGCCCGCCGCCGCACGCGCCGCCAAGTGATCGCGAAGCCGCACCGTGCGATCGGTAGCGATCAGGCCCCCGATGACAGCATAGCCATGGGAGCGAAAAGATTCGAGGGCGGAAATAGAATCGGTCGGCACGGCACGTTTATTCAGCGGTAGGTGCCGCCATTATAACGGGGGATGACGGCCGAAGAAAAGGTCCTGGTCCCGGGCGGAGAGACCGTGGACAAATGCCCTTCCAAAAATTCCTTGTTGCCAACGCTACGGCCCAGTCCCACCTGTCCCATGAGCTGGCCTGTTGGAGCGGGACCAGTCAGAAGAAGCTACGCTGGCCCAGATAGCTG
>JAEKMB010000120.1 GCA_019508105.1 Alphaproteobacteria bacterium | reverse complement strand
CGGCTTGGCCCTGGGTCATCCAGTCCGACCGGCCGCCCTGCACCCCCAGCGCGTTGGAATTGTAAATTTCTCTGATGCCCAGGCCTGCATTGATGAAAAAAGGCGGAGCCTCGCCGGCGGCGCTGGCCTGCTCCACGCTGTCGTCGACATCAGACGGGTTGGCGATCTGGGGGCCGGGATTGGTAACAGCTGCCGGGACCGGCACCTGGGCCCTTGCCGGAGTGGCAGGCCAGCCGGGCAGTCCGAATGCCAACAAATAACCTGCAAGGGCTGCGATCCCGCCCCGGGTGGCCGCGGCCATTTTACCCCCAAATTCGACTCGGTGCCGCCGAGTTTACGCCCCTACAGCCGCCCTTTAGAAGTAGCTTTGCGGCACGATTATAATATCGCCGGGCCTTAGTGCCACATTCGCGGCGACGTCACCATCCTTCAAAAGGTCGTCCAGGCGTACCCTGAGGCTCTCCTGCTTGCCGTTTTCATTCCGGACCAGAGTGGTGCGATTTCCGGCCGCATAAGCGGTCAGCCCGCCCACCGCGATCATCGCGTCCAGGATCGTCATGTCCTGGCGATAGGCGATCGAGTGCGGCTTGGAAGCTTCGCCCACGATCCGGACTTGGGCCGTGTACGGACCGTTGAAATCATTGACAATGACCGTGACCACCGGGTCATTAACAAATGTTTTTAACCTTTGTTCGATAACGCGCGCAAGCTGGGTCGGGGTTTTCCCTTCGCAGTCGATATCTTCAACCAAAGGGATCGACATTTTCCCGTCCGGGCGGACCGGCACCTTCACCGACAGTTCGGGATTGTGCCAAACAAAAATTTCCAGCTGGTCGCCCGGGCCGATAACGTAGTTTCCGTGATAGCCGGGCGAAGAAACGGTGCTGGCATCCGCCATATGCCCCGTCGCACAACCGGCCGTCGTCAAGGCGGCAAAGGTGAGCAAGGCAAATCCCCGGAAAATCGAAGGGCCACGCCATTTTCTCTGCGTCATGTTATCCCCAATTGGTTGATTTCAAATAAGCCGCTCCCAATAGCGAATGGAAAATTCGGCCTAATGGTCGGATTTATTCGGTTGGGCGCCCCCTCAATAACGCACGGTCGAAGTCGCGCGCATCGCTTTCCAAAGCCGCGGCGAAGGCAGACAGGTCGCGCGCCGCGCGATGGCCGAGGGTTGCGGCAAGATGGCGTGCCGCTGCCGCGTCCAGGCGCAATGCCCGCGCGGCGCTCCACGAACCAAGGCCAAGATACGACATGAAACCCTCCGCCGGTCACAACGCGGCAACCCGACAGTTGTTCCCGCAAGCAAGAAGGGGGCTATGGCCGGAAAAAGACCCTGCAAAACGGCTTTACGAATAAAGCGCGGTCACGCGAAGTTTTGTAAGTGGAGCGTACAGGCGACCGAAAAATGTTATGTAAGTGATTGATATTGCGTTGATTTATATCTGGCACGATGGTTGCTAAGAAACGGGGGCAGCATCTATGGAGTATCCAATGAGACTTAACGGACTTTTTCTTGGCACCCTCGCCGCCGGCTTATTGAGCGCGACGGCAGCGCTGGCAGTCCCGACCGCTACGGTCGACGGCATCACCATTCCTATCGACAGCGCCTCCGGTGGGGCGGTGTTTAGCGTGCAAGTGGACCGCGAAACCAGGATTACCCAAGTGGGCGATGTGTTGAGCGGTGTAGGCGTGCTGAATCAAATCCAGGATTTCCCCAGCTCAACCACCACCTATCTGCAACCGTGCTCCACGGTGGGTTGCGCAGGCACTTTCCTGACCGATTCGTTTTCTGGCCTGACAGTGCGGTCCATCGTTCCCAGCTCAACCGGCTTTGACGTCTATCTCACCGGCGGCATGCTGAACTACTACATCCACAGCACGCTTCCGGACCTCAATACCGGCAACCAGGCGACGGACTTTTCCAATGCTGTCTCAAGTACCCTGTTCCTCAGCCTGCAGCCGGCTGTTTTTGACAGCTTCGGTGACACCATGCACATCTTCGTGCCTGGCAACAGCCTTGCCGAGTTCAGCGGCAATGCCCAAGGCGATGCCTTCCTCAATGTCGTCGGCGGTGACGCCGCGCATTTCTTCGACACCAACACCTTCAGCACCGGCTTCAACAACACGACGGCCGACCTGGCCTTTGTGGGCAACGCCCGCCAGGTCTCAGGCGCCGACTTCCCGATTGGCGGCAGCGATGACCTGTTCGCCAATACGGTGCCGGAACCCGCTTCGCTTGCGATCCTGGGCGCCGGACTGTTCGTGATCGGATGGAGCCTGCGCCGGCGGCGTAACTTCTTCGGATCCGCCATCTAATCCAGAGAGGCGATTGTCCAACCGGACAATCGCCTCGCCGGCGGAACTTTCGGAACTTTTTCTCTGCCTTAAAATACCCACGGTTCCCGTAACAAATGCGCAGGAGATTGCAGGTACAGTCTCACTAACGGGAAGAAACAACACATCTATTTCAATTGTTAAACAGCGTCGAATTTGCAACTTGAGGTGAGGAGAATACGGAAGTCGGCATAGACTTCCGCGGGGGCGTCGAAGACCTGATCCCGGTAAGTTTAGAGTGCGCGTTAAGGGTGCGTATGCGCCTTGGCGCGGAATGCAACCAAACGGGCGAGCTTGCCAAGCGGGCAAGCTCCCAACGATGGACGGAAAAAATGGGAGCACTTAGCGCGATCGGTCCGATTGCATGGACCAGAACCAACGAAGCAGAGAGTCTCCTGGACCGCTTCGAGCGGGACTATGATTGCAGGCTCGCCAACGATCCAGCACTGTTGCGGCGGGCGCTCGAGACCCGATATCAAGTATACTGCGTCGAGAACGCGTTCGAAAATCCCCAGGACAATTGCGGCGGCATTGAAACCGACGAATTTGATTTCTGTTCCCGCCACAGCGTCCTGATTTACCGCCCGACCGGAGAGACTATCGGCACCGTGAGGCTGATTCTTCCGGTCAATGGCAAGCTGGACAGCTTTTCCATGCGCGGCATCGCTTCGCTCTGCCGGGGCAATCTTCCGGTGCCATTGACGTCCACAGCGGAAGTTTCCCGCTTCAGCGTCTCCAAACGCTCCCGGCAAGAAACATTGTCTTCCGCGCAGACCAGCCTGAACCAGATGGCGCGTGCGATGCGGCGTACCGAACCCCTGCCGAGCCTGGGCCTGATTCAGGGCTTGGTCCGCATGAGCATGCTGCACGGTATCAGTCACTGGTGCGCCGTGATGGAACCGAAAATGCTGCGCATGCTTGCGGCGATGGGGATTCATTTCGTCCCGGTCGGCGACCTGGTGGAGCATCATGGCCTGCGCCAGCTCTGTTATTGCGAAGTCGCCACGGTCCTGGAGACCGTAAAGCAGGAACGCCCAACCTTTTGGGAGGTTATCACCGCCGGCGGAGCTCTCCGGCCGGTCATCTCCGACTGAGGTTTGCCTACAGAACATGGCTGCTCCTTTTTCCTTCCTGGCCGCCTTCGATCGTAACATCGGCTGGCTGACGGAATGGGAGCAACTGGCCTTGCGGTCCAAGCGGATCGCAATTGCCGGGATGGGCGGGGTGGGAGGCTTTCATTTTCTCACTCTCGCGCGTTTAGGTATTGGCGCGTTCAGCATCGCCGATCTCGACCATTTTGAAATTGCTAATTTCAACCGCCAGGTCGGTGCCACTATGGATACCATCGGCCGGCCGAAGGTGGACGTGCTCGCCGAGATGGCGCTGGCGATCAATCCCGAGCTGAAGATTTCGCGCTTCGAAAACGGCGTACAAGACCACAATATCGATGCCTTCCTGGCCGAGACCGATCTTTTCATCGATGGGTTCGATTTTTTCGCGCTGGATATCAGGCGCAAGGTGTTCCGGCGCTGCGCGGAGCTCAGGATACCAGCCCTGACAGCGGCCCCGATCGGCATGGGCGTGGGATTTGTCGGGTTTACCCCCGGTGGAATGGATTTCGAGGAGTATTTCCGTTTCGAGGGACAGTCTGAACTCCGCCAGTATGTGAATTTCCTGCTGGGTATGGCGCCCAGCGGCATCCACCGCGCCTATCTGGTAGATCCTGGCCGGTTGGATTTCGCGCGCAAGAAGGCGCCCTCGACAATCGTCGGCGTTCAACTGGCGGCGAGCGTCACCGCTTCCGCCGCGGTCAAGCTCCTGCTGAAGCGCGGCGCATTCAGACCTGCGCCCTATCATCATCACTATGACGCTTTTTTGGGAAAGCTGGTAGAAACACATCTGCGCTGGGGCAATGCCGGCCCCCTCCAAACCCTGAAGGCGAGAGCGGCAGAGCGGGCCTTCGAGGGGCTTTCCCGCCTGCCCGCCAAGCCGGAGCCGCGTTACCCGCAGGAATGGCGAGAGCAGATTATCGATATCGCCCGCTGGACGCCCAGCGGTGACAATGCGCAACCTTGGCGTTTCAGCCTGGCCGGCGCCGACGAGCTCATTCTTTTGATCCAAGATGAAAGCGCTGAAAATATCTACGAATATGGCGAAGGGCAGCCGACCTTGCTGTCGGCGGGCATGATGTTGTGCAGTCTGCAGATGGCCGCTTCCGGCTTCTCACGCGGGATGCGTTGGGAATATCAGGGTAAGAGCGGCAAGCAGCACCGGATCACCATTCAGTTCCCGCAAGCCAATACCGCCGGGCAGGATAACCTGTCCGGCTGGATCCCGCTTCGTTCAGTGGATCGGCGTCCTTACCGTTTGAGAGCCCTTCAAAAAGACCAAAAGGCGACGCTTGCATCCGCGCTCGGCGACGAGCTGAAAATTGTCTGGTTCGAGAAATGGCCTGAAAGGCTAAAAATGGCGGCGTTGAACGCCGCCGCCACCAATATCCGGCTGCGTATTCCAGAAACATTTCAGGTGCACAGCCGCATCATCGACTGGCGCCGCAAACAGAGCCCGTCAGGGATTCCCGCCGGCGCACTGGGTCTGGACCGCGCCACCCTTTCCATTATGCGCTGGGCGATGCAGGACTGGACGCGGCTGCACCGCCTCAACAAGCTTGCCGGTACCGGGCCGGCCAGAATCCAGATGGATTACCTTCCCGGGCTATTTTGCGCCGCGCATTTCAGCGTCCAATGGAATCCTCCGGATAGCCTGCCGGATAGAATAGTCCGCTTGCTTCAAACCGGCATGTCACTTCAGCGCTTCTGGCTCACCGCAACCCGTATGGGTCTAGCCGTCCAGCCCTCGCTTGCTCCCCTTGCCTTCCTGCATCTTGCCAGCTTGGAGCGCCCGTTTACGACGGATCGTCACATGCAGCGCGCTGGCAAAAACCTGCGGCAACGTGCGGCTCGCGTCCTGCCGGACGGCGGCGCGGATACAATTTTCATGGGGCGGGTTGGATATCCTGCGAAACCGTCCCCCATCCGTTCCACGCGGCTTCCGTTCGAGACCTTGATTTTGCCGGCGGACAGACCCGGCCTTTAGTTTGCTCCCAAGCAAGCGCAGTCTGCACGATCTCGTCGAGCGAGTCGTGCCGGGGCGTCCATCCCAGTTCCGCTTTGATGCGGCTGGCATCGGCGATCAGGTGCGCCGGATCGCCCGGCCGGCGAGGCGACGTGCAAACGCGCAGCTCGTGCCCCGCCGCCGCCGAAACCGCGTCAATCACCTGGCGCACAGAAAAGCCGCGGCCATAACCGCAATTGAGGATCTTAGGCTCCCCGCCGCGGTCCAGATGATCCAGCGCCAGGATGTGGGCGGCGATCAAGTCGCTCACATGGATGTAATCGCGCACTCCAGTTCCATCGATGGTCGGAAAATCCGTCCCGAATATATCCAGTTCGAGCTCTGGATTCAGCGCAACTTCGCAGGCGCGCTTGATCAGATGGGTGGCGCGCGGGGTCGACTGCCCTGTCCTGCCTTCGGGGTCCGCCCCCGCCACATTGAAATAGCGCAAGGCCACATAACGCAGATCATGCGCAAGCGCGGCATCTGCCAATGCCCATTCGGTCACCAATTTTGAGCGTCCATAAGGGTTGATGGGCTGGGTTTGCGCATCTTCCCGGGCCGGCTTTCCCTCGCCCAGGCCGTAAACCGCCGCGGTGGACGAGAACAGGAAATGCCTCACGCCCTCCGACAGGCAGGCATCCACCAGCGCGCAGGATTTGGCAGTGTTGTTGGCATAATATCGCAGGGGGTGGGCGACCGATTCCGGCACTACCACAGAGCCGGCAAAATGAGCCACCGCATCGATGCGCGCGTCACGCAGAATCCGGCGCACCAAGCCCTCATCCCCGACATCACCCTGCACGAAGGTGGCATCAGGGGCGACAAGATCACGTACCCCGGTGGAGAGATTGTCCAGCACGACAACATTGTCGCCGCGATCTAGCAATGCGTGGGTCATGTGGCTTCCGATATAGCCGGCGCCCCCCGTCACCAATATGGAAGCCATCAGTCACCTCCTCCGAAATCGCCTGTATGCTTGAGAACCTGAACCCCGAAGCGCGGGGCGCGCTAACGCGTGACGCCAATCGCGGCCATTCTTGCAGCAATTCCAGGATCCGCCTTGACGGCCGCATCAAGATCGGAGGTCCCGGAAACATTGTCGCCAGACTTCAGTTTTGCGAACCCGCGGCCATAAATGGATTCAACAAGATTCGGCGAAATTTTCAGAGCCGCATCGTAATTGTCGATGGCTTGCCGGTATTCACCGAGCCTGAGATATACATAGGCAAGCGAGTCCAGCGTCTTGGCGTCTTGCG
This sequence comes from Alphaproteobacteria bacterium, assembly GCA_019508105.1. Classification (GTDB taxonomy): domain Bacteria; phylum Pseudomonadota; class Alphaproteobacteria; order Micropepsales; family Micropepsaceae; genus Rhizomicrobium. Next base: position 9,776 of record JAEKMB010000120.1, on the reverse strand, counting down.
GAACCAGAGTGAGCGCTTTCTGGCAGTCGGTAAGTGCATCGTTCAGCTGTCCCAGGACCGCTTTTGCGTAGCATCGGTTGTTGTAAGCGCCGGCATAGTTCGGATTGAGCTTGAGCGCCTGGTCGAAATCGGAAATGGCACGCGCCATCTGCCCGGAATTTTCGTAGGCCAGTCCGCGGTTGGAATAGGCGATCGCATAGGACGGAAAGATCGCAATGGCCTGGTCGAAATCTTGGATTGCCAATTCTGGCTGGTTGGTTTCGCTATAGGCCAACCCGCGATTGTTGTAGGCCACCGGCGTGTTCAGATCCGAACTTTGGCCGCTCTTGATCATGATCGAGCAGGCGCGAATGCGGGTCGTGGGGTTGGGATCGGCGCAATCCGTCCGGGTTTGGTCGGCGGTTTGGGCCTGAGCCGCAGAAACCGCGATCCAAAGCATCACGGCGCCCCTGAGGAACCATCCCGGTTTGTGCTTGGTTGCAGACCCCACATGAGGCTCATCGCTTCATTCGGGGCTAAAACGGCCGGCCGCGATTTTAGTTCCCCGGAGCCGCGATTGGGCGAGACAAAGTTCCCCGCGGGCCCCTGAAAAAGCTGACCTTTCGACGTTTAGGGCCCGCGCCCCACGCTGATGTAGCGGAAGCCCTGTTCGGCCATCTGGGCGGGGCGATAGATGTTGCGCAGGTCCACCATCAAGGGCGTCTTCAGCGCCGCCTTGACGCGGGCAAAGTCCAGCGCCCGAAACTCATTCCATTCGGTCAGGATCACCACCCCGTCGGCGCCTTCCAGCGCGTCATAGGCATCGCTGCGATAGTCCAGCTGCATATGCCTGGCCGCTTCCTTGTGGCCTTCCGGATCGAAGGCGCGGATTATGGCACCGGCTTTTTGCAGATAGGGCAGGATCACCAGCGAAGGCGCATCGCGCATGTCGTCGGTATTGGGCTTGAAAGTCAGGCCCAGCACCGCGATGGTCTTGCCCTTGACGCCGCCGAACGCCGCTTCGATTTTCTTGGCCATGGCCAGCTTGCGTTCGTCATTGACTTTCACCACCGCTTCCACGATGCGGGTGGGGGCGCCCAGTTGCTGCGCCGTCTGTACCAGCGCCAAGGTGTCCTTGGGAAAGCAGGAGCCGCCATAGCCGGGGCCGGCATTGAGGAACTTCTTGCCGATGCGCCCGTCCAGCCCGATGCCGCGCGCCACATCCTGCACATTGCCGCCGACCTTCTCACAGATGTCGGCCATCTCGTTGATGAAAGTGATCTTGGTGGCGAGAAAGGCGTTGGCGGCGTATTTGATCAACTCGCTGGTTTCGCGGCTGGTGAACAGGATGGGCGTCTCATTGAGGAAGAGCGGACGATAGACTTCGCGCATGACATCGCGGGCCCATTCCGTATCGCAGCCCACTACCACCCGGTCGGGACGGCGGAAATCCTCCAGCGCCGAGCCTTCGCGCAGAAATTCCGGATTGGACGCCATGTCGAACAAGGCATCCGGACAGTTCTGTTTAATGATGTCCTCCACCTTGCGGCTGGTGCCCACCGGCACGGTGGACTTGGTCACCACCACGGCATAGCCGGTCAGCGCACCGGCAATTTCCTCGGCGGCGGCATAGACATAAGACAGATCGGCATGGCCGTCACCGCGGCGGCTGGGCGTGCCCACGGCGATGAACACAGCCTGGGCGCCCGCCACTCCCGCCTTTAACTCCGTGGTGAAGGATAGGCGGCCGGCCTTGGCATTCACCGCGACTACATCTTCCAGGCCGGGTTCATAAATTGGGATGCCGCCGGCTTTGAGAGCTTCAATCTTCCGGGCGTCCTTGTCTATGCAGACCACCTCATGGCCGAACTCCGACAGGCAGGCGCCGGAAACCAAGCCGACATAACCCGTGCCGATCATGGCGATGCGCATGAAGTTCCTATCGATCTCATAAAAATGGGAAAAGAGCTATTGAGGGAGACAACCGCCGTTACATCGCATTGTGAACCTGGTTGACAAAACAATATCTATCGGCCGTCGCAAAATTCTTCCGCGGTAATGACGGGGCGATAGTCGCCCAGCTTGGCTTTTTTCACGGCCAGGGCATCAATTTCAGCTTTCGCGGCCCCGTAACATTCCAGCAGGGTCTGCGCTCCGGGCTCGCGCAATTTGAACCGCTTCACCAACACAGCCCTCGGGACCTGGCAAATGACAAATCGGCCGACGCCATGACTATCGATTATCCTGCCCGCGAATTTCACCGCCTGGCATTTCTCATCAAATATGGCAGTAGAATCAAAGACTATCTTCATCCGCTCCAGCCCTCCCGCCGGCTTCCGAAAAAACGCTTACTCCGTGATTTTGGTTCCATGACAGCCGAATAGCGCGCCGGTCAGCGAATCCCCCTCCTCCCTGTTCATTTTCCCTTTTTGAGTGTCGGAATTCTATCAATGTTGACTGTCTTTCGCGCCTGCCAGAGGTCGAAATGGACTTGGAGGGCGAGCCATGGTTCTGGTCCATTGCCGCACAGCTTTCCAAGTCGCAAAGCCATTGAAGCGGTTACTGGCGCGCGCTCGTCCAGGAAATCGTAAAATGTGTAGTGTGACATCCCCAATAAATCTGCGATTTCGGCCGGTTGCCGCTTGAACGTCGGCAAAATCTCATCGCGGAAAAACGCACCCGGGTGAAGCGGGCGATCGTCTCGGAGATGGGGGGAAACCGTCGCCATTAGACCTCGAATAAAGCATGTGAAGGATTTGGTTTTGGAACGGACTTGAAAGACCAGAGTTCCACCTTTTTGGGAATGGGACTTCTACATCCAAATTCAACACTCCGTACCATTTCGCACTAGCCGGCTACCACGCCGCGGCAAGGATCAGCGCCGCGGCCGCGGCGGTCTTCTCTTCGAAATATGTCTTTCCCAGCACCACTAATGTGAATCCACCGGGGCTCTGAATCAATTGGAAACCTCATCCATTGACCATACGGCATCACACTCGTTTGTTGGCCCAACCACAAGCCGCTCCCAGGCAGCCACATTATTAGAGGCCCCGCCCATTAATAGGATCCCCTCATCGAGCCGAAGCCGACGGATCATCGAGCTTGGCGCGACGCTGATTCTCATCGCCCTCGGTCTGATGCTTCGGCTTTCGATCCGGCTTCCGACCGATCTTTGGCAAGACGAAATCATAGCTGCTACTCACGCCATGCAGCCTCTCCGCGATGTGGTTATCGACGTTCTGCGAAATGATACCCACCCGCCGCTGTATTTCCTGCAGTTGCACTTCTGGGCGCTTCTTGGGCAGTCAGACACCTGGTTGATGGCAAATTCGATCGCCTGGAGCTTTGCGGGGCTTTTTTCTCTCTGGTGGATAACGAAACAGCATTACGGCAGCAGGGTGGCACTCATCGCCACGGCGCTCTACGCAGTGCTTCCGGCTCCAGTGTACCTTTCCGATCAAGTACGCATGTATCCGATGCTTGCTACTTTCACGATTTGGGCATTCAACTTCGCCACTTTAATTTTTAAGGAGGACCGCGCAGCGAAGGCCAGCATGGCGGCGTTGACAGCACTGCTGATTGCGACGGTTTTCACGCATGCAATCGGATCTATCGCTGTCGCAGCGAACGGACTCTACGCGCTCCACGCCACCATTGAACGAAGGCGACGCTTAAGGACCTGGCTTTGGGTGTACGGTATTTCGGCTATCGCGGCTCTGCCTTGGCTGACAAACAGCATATTGCACGAAGGCAACCTCCGCGAAGCAGCGGGGATTTATGGCGTGGCCCTGAACCTTGCTCTCACGGTTGTCGGAATTACCGCCAGCTTTGCTACGGTCTCATGCGCGATCGGCGTTGTGTGCTTCGCAGTTATCATGGGCGCCGGCCTGACTCAGAGACAAGCAACTGATCTGACCTGGTATTTTCTGGGATTCCCGGTGTTATTGAGCATATTGGTTGGGTTGGCGTTCAGACCTGTTTTCAAGTGGAATTTCTTTTCCACGCTAGAAGGCCCGTTCATCGCGCTGGTTCTTGCAATGTCGTTTTTGGATCGGCGTCGTTGGCATACATTTCTGGCTATTGGATGCACCCTCGCACTTGCTAGCGTGAGTGTGTGGGAGCGCTACAATTTTCGAGAAACTTCGGGCTACAGTTATCTTGCCAAAGTCTTCCGTAACAACTACAGGCCTGGCGATATCATTTACGTTCCCCAAGAGGCCAATTTCTGGGGGATCGCTTGGTATCTGGTCGGTCCCGGTTGGGGATCCCCATTGAGGATTGCGGCCCCGCCTTCGGCTCAATGGCGCAAGGTCTATGACAAATTGGGGCCAGGAATGGTGGCCCAACTGGGCTTAATGCCTGAAACGCAAATTCTCGATCGAAATGGCTTTAAGCTCTTGACGGGTCCTGGATCGGCCGATCAGGCGCGCGGGGCTCGACGAATCTGGGTAGTGACATTGCCCGGCGGAGATCCGATGACTGGACAGCCACCGTTGTTTTTAGACGACCTGCCTCAACAATGGCACAGGCACCAAAATACATGGGTGACGCTTTATGCCGCCGAAAAACAACTTGTGGCGCTCCCTTCAAAATAGACCACTTTCGGAAGCTTCGATAAGTCTTTCTGACTGCCACTCAATTCAGTGCCGGGCGCAAGGCGCGGCAAATTATGATGTCGCCTTGATGTACGCGCCTCCCAGCCACGGCACGTAGAGCCAGCGCAAATAGCCGCATTTTCCACCAGCTCAATCCCGAAAAGGTCACTGGTATAATTGAATCAAAAACAGCTTCAGCAAACCCGGCCTCCTTTAGCGCGTTGTCCAAGACGTAAAGCGAAATCGGTGTTATATGTCCGTCATTTTTATAGTGAGCGGGCATGAACCAGCGAAATTGCCCGCTGCGGACAAATTGCGCCAGCGAGATCGGCTGTTCAATATTTGGCGTTGAGAGAACAAGCAAACCGCCGGGGCGGAGAGCTTTAAAACATTGACGCAACATGTGCCGGGGGTTTTCCAGATGTTCAATGATTTCCAGCGCCACCACACAATCAAACTTTTGGTGCAGCTCTGCAGGAAGGGGTTCATTCAAGTTGACTATTGAAAACGGCACTTTGGAATGGAGCCGAAAATTTTCCCCAACTAGGTCACAGCCCGTCGGCTCCATACCAATATCCTGGAGCCGCAAACACATCGCTCCTGATCCTGATGCCAGATCGAGAATGCGAGAGCACTTTTACAAGGTTTTCCGTATGATGTCCGCGGCATGTTCATGAAACTGGGGGATGGCGTGAATAGCCAGCCCCTTATAATTCCAAACGGCATTTTCAACTTTGGCTGCCCGTTTGTAGCTTTCTACTTCGACAAAGCTTTCAGATTCGGTCATGGCAACCCCTGCACTCGGATCCTTGGCCGCAGATCGTGCGGCCGCCGCTGGCCAGTCCCGAACTGCCCGCCCGTGTCGCGGTAACGCTTGCTCCACCCAAAAGTTGCAGAAGCATACCCTCGATTCAGCGACCCATTTGCATGCGAGAGGTGTGACGCGACTTCTCCGACCGCGCCGCCTACGGCGCGTCTTTACCGGCGCGCGCCCTTGCGTTGGGCTCCAGGGGCACGCGCGGTACGGCAAGATAAGCTGCCGCCAAGGCTGATCCGATGGTGGCGCCAATGGCATTGGCCAACAGATCGCCCCAGTCGGCGTCTCGCCCCACCAAGGCCTGGACGGCCTCGAGAGTTGCGCCGATAGCCACGACCGCCGCCCAGACCCACAAGACAGTATGCCGCTTACCCCAGCCAAGAGTGGCTAACAGCCCGAGCCCAAAATACGCCGTGCAATGGTCGAGCTTGTCCCACTGCCAGGGGCCGGGAAGCGAGGGGGGATGTGCGGTCAATTCGCCCCAGGAAACAACCCCCAAGGCTGGCGCGAACAGCCAGGCGCCTGCGCGCCTTATCCAGGGAAGGAAGATGCCGTGAAAAAACGGTGATCGCATATCAAGCCTTAGAAGTGCGCTAAACTACATAATCGCGCCTGCTAATTCGGAAGTCAGAATTCTGCGGTCCCTATGGAACCACAAATGGATTGCGCATTAGCGTACCCTTGGGGGGCGAGGGGTCAATTTAATGACTTTACAGACTGTCCTTGTGGTCGAGGACGACTTGTTGATTCGCCTTATGGTGGTGGATGCCTTGCGCAACGCGGGGCTAAAGGCGCTCGAGGCCAGTTCGGCGGACGAGGCCCTGACGATTCTGGAAAGCGACGCAAGCGTCAAGCTGGTTTTTTCTGATTTGCGCATGCCCGGGACGATGGACGGGGTCGGCCTTATGAAGGTGTTGAGAAAAACACGTCCCGACCTCAAGCTGGCGGTTGCCTCAGGTTATTCGCCAGATTGGCCTTCCCCCGACATGGTAGATGCATTTATTGGCAAGCCTTACGATGTCGAACGTGCAGTGGCGCGTATTAAGGCACTTTTGGGAAGCGGCGTTTCCGCTCAGCAGTCGGCCTGATCATCTCATCGCGCTATTTCGAAGCCGACACCCCAATATTTCCCAGGTTCTAGCAACGACGCGTCATGACGCAACCGGCAGTGGGAATCAGGAAACGGGCCAAGGTAGTTGCGCGTTGGATAAACAGCGGATGTGCATGGTGCGGAAATGGACCAAGAATTGGCAGAGCGTTTTGGCCCGGATTACTACCGCCGGCGCGCGGCGGAGATGCTCAAGCGGGCCGACGAAATGGTGACAGAGGAAGCTCGCAACACCTTCTTGGAGTTAGCCGCAGGATGGGATCGCATGGCCCAATTGCTTGAGAATTCTCACCACTAGCCTACTTGGTGTTGTAAGCCCGGATTACACCCGCCGAACATCGTCATATTCGCATCCACTGGTCAGTTATGCTAAACTGCTGGCGGGGTGGTGGCATGGATTATCTTTCAAAAGCGCAGCTTTACCGGGTGCGAGCAGAAAATCTTCGTGCCTTAGCGGCGCAGGATGAAAATCTGCAAACTCGGGAAGCCTTGTTGGCGGTTGCGCGCGATTATGATCGCGAGGCCTCCAAGCTTTTGAATCGGACCGGGCCAGGCGAGCAGGAAAGTCGCCGGAACGGGTGAGGGCGCCGACGCGGTGAACCAAAACTGACCGAAGCAGGTTGGGTCCGCTTCCCATTACAACTTGGACAAGAGTCAGCCTAGCATCCTTCGTGGTGCAGAAGTTCCAATTGCTCACGACTGTCTTCGGATCCACGAAATCGCCAGTTTTTGATGGAGCGATCGGGCGAATTCGTTTATTGCCCTGCAAGCACTCCAACAGAGATTTCATGAGTAAAGTTGTTATTGCGGACGATGAAGGAGAATTGCGCTGCCTGATCGCGGAGGCACTGACAGAACAAGGGTGTCAAGTCTTTCAGGCTTCAGATGGCTTGGAAGCGCTTGAACTCATAGAAACGACCGCGGGCGTCACGTTGCTCTTGTCTGACGTGCGGATGCCTCGCATGGATGGCTACCTGCTCGCGGAAAAAGCCCTGGCGCAATCTCCCGAGTTAAAAATCCTGATGCTCACCGGGTATGCGATCGAACAGCCACCCTCTTCTGTTCTGCGCGCAAGAGAAGTCAGGGTTTTGAGGAAGCCATTCGAACTGTCGAGATCGATTTGGCTGGGCGCGCCGGAACGTCCGAGCGTCTTAATCGTTCCACCAAGAGCATTCGGGAGCTTCTCATGAGCGACCTTTCGGAAAGGCCCAAACCTGCTGCATTAATCGCCAGTGACCGCGTGGAGGGCACACCGGTGTTTCGGATCGGCGGCAAGCGTATCGGTACCATCAAGCGGCTGATGCTCGACAAAAAGCGCGGCACGGTGGCCTATGCCGTCATGACCTTCGGCGGCTTTCTGGGGATCGGCGATGACTATTACCCCCTCCCCTGGGCAATGTTGACTTATAAGGAAGACCTCGGCGGATACCAGGTGGATGTCACAGACGAGCAGTTGCACGGTGCGCCAAAATTCGTTCGCGACAATTGGGATTTTGGTGACCGCGTCCGGGAAGCGGAATTGCTCGTCTATTACGGCTATCCGCCCTACTGAACGTCGGCTGGCAAGCCCTGCAGCGTGATGCTCAGGGGCGAACGGATTGCTCGACCTTAGGCCCATTGGACCTGCAGGGCACCTCGCCGTTGCGGCGGAGTTTGGAACTGGGCCTAACCAGTAACCTTGTCCAAGGAACCGCGCCGCCTGTAAGCCGTTGCGGCTAAAGGACAGGAGGACCTCATGGCAAAGGCAACCGAGCGGCAACGGCGCACTGAGGGCCGTGTGATGCACGAATTCAAGCATGGTGAGCTCAAAAGCGGTCCCGGCGGCAAGGGCGGAAAGGTCAAGAGCCGCAAGCAAGCCATCGCCATCGCCCTCAACGAGGCAGGCAATTCGAGATACAAAAGCGACGCCGAAAACCGCCGGTCTGAGGCGAAGACCGAGCGAAAGGAAGCGCGCGGGGAGACCGCCCAACAGGAGAAAGAAGGCAAACGCCATATCGGCGCCGAAGGTAAACGTGAATCATCTCGCGCCATGGGCGGCAAGAACGCCACCCACAAGACGGCTGCCGGGAAGCGCGCGGCCAATGCCCGGGTCCGCGGCGGCAAGACCAAGGAGCAGCTCTATAAGCAAGCACAGCGGGCGGACATTCCAAACCGGTCGAAAATGACCAAGACGCAGCTGGAAAATGCCCTGCACTAGTCTGGCTATGGGCGCGAGCCGAAAAGGCCCCAAAAGGGGGCCATCTGTGTAAGAGTGGCCACACGGCCGGATTACGCTCGCTGCGCTTCCAAATAATCTGCCCACCATTGAAGCATTGTTCGTCTACCCGACAGCCATTCGGCAGCATTGTAAACCCCGCGCACTGTGTTATCCGCGTGGGCTAGCTGCATCTCGACCCAATCCCGATTGAACTGTGCCTCATTTAATACCGTTGATGCGAGGGACCGAAATCCGTGCACTGTTGCTCGACGGCGGTAACCCATCCTGTAAAGGGCAAAAAGGAGTGTGTTTTCCGATATCACGCCTTTCTTTGTGTTGGCAGGAAAGACGAAGGGAGAGCCAAGTTGCAATTCCCGAATCTCTTTGAGCACGGATACCGCCTGTCGTGGCAGCGGGACCAGATGGGTCCTTCCCATTTTCATCCGCTCGGCAGGAATCCGCCATATGGGCGCGGGGCCGTCCAGATTTTCGAACTCCCACCATGTGGCAAATCGTAGTTCAGCGGTCCGCACAAATGTCATCAGGACGATCTTCATCGCCAGCTTGGTGAGATCGCCCTGGTATAACTCAAGGTTTCGCAGAAACTTCGGCAAATCACGGGCCGAAAGCGTCGCGCGGTGCTTCACCGCCCTGGCGGGTTTGAGCGCCCCGCGCAGGTCAGAGGTGGGATCGCGCGTACATCGTCCCGTAGCTATCCCATACCGGAAAACCGCGCCCGCTATTCGCAAAACCCTCCGAGCTGTCTCGCGCGCGTCGCGTAACTCAATCTTGCGTACAACCTCAAGTAACTCCAGAGGAGAAATAGTATGGAGCGGCCGGGCTCCTATGTGTTCCAGAAGGCCTACTTCGAGCCTCTGTTTCAGTCTTTGGGCATAACTGGGCCGCCAGGCCGAAGCATTATTATGAAACCATTCCCGTGCCACCTCCCCCAACGTTTCAGGTTGCTTTAGTAGAGGGGCATTAGGAACTGCCCCTCCAGCGAGCGCTTTCCTGATCGCGTTCAGAACTCCTGACGATTCCGGTCCGGAGACGCCGATAGGGGCGCCGGCGTCTGGAAGT
>JAEKMB010000038.1 GCA_019508105.1 Alphaproteobacteria bacterium | reverse complement strand
GTTCTTCACCCGGTCGGCGCGGTAGAACACTTCGCGGATGGGAAAGGTGCCGCGCGGGGTAATGCCGTCGCCCTCGCCGCCCTTGATGCCGATGCCACCCGGCCCGATGGCGGCGCGGCGCTTGCCCGCGCCCCAGTCCAGCCATGCGCCGTGGCTGTCGGAGGTGACGATCAAATTCATGAAAGGGTTATAGCGCTAGTTGACGCTGGCGAATACCGACTGCTGCGCCGTCATGCCCATGGAACGGCGATAGGCATAGAGCGCGCGATTGGCGGTTTCGCTGTCTACGCCCTTGGCCGACAGGGCGCTGGTGAGGGCGGCGATGTCAGGTCCCGCGGCGATTGAAGGGATGGCCGATGCCATGGTCCTGTCCGGCGCCGGCAGGGCCGGCATCTCGGCGGACAGCGGCATGTCGATCGATGCGATAACCGGCGCGGTGACCTTGCGGCTGGCCACTTGCATTTTGTCATCGCCCTTGATCCAGGCCAGCGCGGTATCTTCAAAACTTTTTCCGGTGATGCCTTCGAACGCCACATCGGCGACGGAACTCACCGCCCCCCACAGTCCGCCATACAAGGCATCGCCGGCGATCTTCTCGATCGGGCCGATATGTTCGCCGGTGATGGCGCGATAGATGGTGCCGATGACGGGGAGATGCTGCAGCGGGTTGATCACATCCAGGATGTGATGAAAGAAATCCTCGCCCGTATCGGCGTTGCCCGGCTTGCTCGCCGACACGGTGAGCGATTCCGCCGGCCCCGAAACAGGCGAAGACACCATGGCATGATAGACGGGGCTGTAGACGCTCATCATCATGACCAAAGCAAGCGCCGCGCCAGGTTTTTTCCGCGGCTTTGCTGGAATTTCATCGGCGTGCAACCGGATGCAACCGGCAATATTTGCCGCCCGGCCCGCAGCCGGTCTAATCTCGCCTCACCCCAAACCCGTGACCGCATGCCGACCCGAATTCTTTTGGCTGAAAGTGATGACGTGTTGCGCGCCGGCCTGGCCGAGCAGCTTCAGCGCGAAGGCTATGAGGTGATAGCGGCCGCCAATGTCCAGGCCGCCAAAGATGCGGCGCGCGAGACCCTGGCCTTTGCCATCATCGGCTTGGGCGACGGCGAAGAGCTGACGGCAGCGCTGCGCCGTCAGGGACTGTCCTGTCCGGTACTGCTGCTGACCGATGGCGAAGCGGCCACTGCCAGCGAATCCCTGGCCCGGCCGTTCCGCTTTTCCACCCTGTTGCAGCGGCTGCATGCCCTCAACACCCATCATGCTCCGGTGCATGACACAGCGGTGCGGATCGGGCCTTACACCTTCCACCCTTCCGCCAAGCTGCTGCAGGCCGAGGGGCGCAAAGTCCGGCTGACGGAGAAAGAAACCAATATCCTGAAGTTCCTGCACGCCAGCGCCGGCACGGTGCCGCGCGATATTCTGCTGCATGAAGTGTGGGGTTACGGCCCGGCGGTCGCCACCCATACATTGGAAACCCATATCTACCGGCTGCGCAAGAAAATCGAGCAGGACCCCGCCAAAGCGCAAATCCTGCTGACAGAGGGCGGCGGTTATCGCCTCAGCGCCTAGCCGTTAAGAACTTGTTTAACGCCCGTTAACCTCCCGGTCCCTAGAACTGGGTTATGGGCAAAAAACCCGTCATTTACCGGGCGCGCAAAAAGACAAGCGCCCCCCAAGGCCGCAGCGCCTCGCAAGAGGCGCCTCCCCGGGCAAAAGCCAAGGCCACCTGGCCCTATGTGCTGATGATGCTGGGCGCCTGGGGCCTGTTGTTCGGTGGCCTCTTCTTCTCGCGTTTCCTCGTCAGCCTGCCCGATGTACGCAATCTGATGGTCGCCGGCCCGTCCCAGGACATCACCATCCTGGACGATCGCGGCCGCCTGATCGCGCGGCGCGGGTTGACCCAGGGCGCCATGGTGCGGGCCGAAGACCTGCCGGACTATGTCCCGGGCGCTTTCATTGCCATCGAGGACCGGCGCTTCCGCTCCCATTTCGGCATTGATCCCATCGGCATGGCGCGCGCCGCCTTCCAGAACGCCATGACCGGGCATGTGGTGCAGGGCGGCTCGACCTTGACCCAGCAGTTGGCCAAGAACCTGTTCCTGTCGCCCGATCGCACGTTTGAGCGCAAGCTGCAGGAAGCCATGCTGGCGCTGTATCTGGAGCATCGCTATTCCAAGGACCAGATCCTCACCCTTTATCTCAACCGGGTCTATTTTGGCGCCGGGGTTTATGGCATCGAGGCGGCGTCGCAGAAATTCTTCGGCAAGCATGCCTCCGAGCTAAGCCTGACTGAAGCGGCGATGATTGCCGGCAGCGTCAAGGCGCCCGCCCGCTACAATCCCCTATCCGACATCGATGCCGGGCTGAAGCGCGCCCAAGTCGTGCTGAAGGCGATGCAGGACACCGGCCTGATAGACCAAAATACCCGCAGCTTGGCGCAGGCGACGCGGCCGCGCATTGTGAGCGCCAATGGCACCCCCGGCTCGGGCTGGTTCGCCGACTGGATCATGGCGCATCTCAGCGATGTGGTGGACCCGTCCGGGGAGCCGCTGATCGTAGAGACCAGCTTTGATCTGCAAATCCAAACCATGGCGGAACGCGCCGTGGCAAACGGCCTGGATGCGGAAGGCGAGAAGCTTCATGCCCGCCAGGCGGCGCTGGTGGCCATGACGCCGGACGGCGCCGTGCGCGCCATGGTGGGCGGAAGAGCTTACAGCGGATCGGGCTTCAACCGCGCCACCGATGCACTGCGCCAGCCGGGCAGCGCCTTCAAGCCCTTTGTCTATCTCACCGCTCTGGAACATGGCCACACCATCGAGGAGACGGTGAATGACGGCCCGGTCAATATCGATGGCTGGCGGCCCACCGATTTTGAAGGTCATTTCAAAGGCCAGGTGCCGCTGATCCAGGCTTTTGCGGAATCCTCTAATTCGGTCGCCGCCCAACTCACCGCGGAAGTCGGCCCCAGGGAAGTGGCCCGCACGGCGCGGCGGCTGGGCATCGCTTCGCCCTTGGTGGAAGTCTCTTCCCTGGCGCTGGGCACCTCCGGGGTGACGCCGCTGGAATTGACCGGCGCCTATGCGCCCTTCGCCAATGGCGGCAATGGCGTCGCTCCCTTTGGTGTGCTGCGGGTCAAGACCCGCTCCGGCAGGCTGCTCTATCAGCGCAAAGCCTCCGATCTGGGCGCGGTGATGAGCGCCCAAGACGATATGCAGATGACGCGGCTGATGAGCGAAGTCACCGCCACAGGCACCGGCAAGGCGGCACGGCTGGAAGACCGGCCCACGGCAGGAAAGACCGGCACCACCCAGGATTTCCACGACGCCTGGTTTGTCGGCTTCACTGCCGACCTGGTCTGCGGCGTGTGGATCGGCAATGACGACAACAGGCGGATGATCAAGGCGACTGGCGGCACTCTGCCGGCGCGCATCTTCCACGCCTTTATGAGCGATGCCGAACAAGGCTTGCCGGTGCGGCCGCTGACCGGCAGCGCCCTGATCGCCTCGGCCGAGCAACCTGAACAGGCGCAACCCGCGGAAGACAAATCCAAGCCGGACGCCTTCCAGCGCCTGCTCAACGGATTGTTCGGCGGAACCTAAGCCTTCACGGCATAGCGCTGTAATTCGCGCCCATGGGTCTTTAGCCAGGCTTGCGGCGTCTGGATATCGGCGACCAGCGCGCGCACATGCGCCCAGAAGCGCGGACTGTGATTCATCTCGCGCAAATGCGCCACTTCATGCGCCACCACATAATCCAGCACAAAGGCGGGCGCCAATATCAGCCGCCAGGAAAAGGACAGCGAGCGGCCCGAGGAACAGGAACCCCAGCGGCTGGCGGTATCGCGCACCGTGATGCGCGACGGCTTGGCATTCAGCTTGGGCGCATGTTCCAGCACCCGCGCTTCCAAAGCGGCGCGCGCTTCTTTCTTCAGGAAATCCAGCACCCGGCGCGCAGCATGAGCTTGGTGGCCGCGCACCCAGATCACGCCATTGTCCGCCCAGACCGGTGCAGGCCCCTTGGCCGCGGCGCGGATTTCATGCGGTACGCCGGCAAAGGGAATCACCGCACCGGTGCCCAGCCATATCGGGCCCGGCGCCTTGGCCAGCTGTCCCTTGATCCAGTCCTGTTCACCGCGCGCGAAATCCAGCGCATGCGCCAGGCCCCGTCGTGATGGGGCGGTGACACTGACTTCACCGGTGGCGGGATTGACCTTGACGATCATGCGCCGGGCGCGCGGATTGAGGCGCAAGCGCACTTCCAGCAGCCGGCCGTCAATCTTCAGTAAGTCAGCCTTCAGCAGTTCGTGACGAGGAACAGGCTTTTTTTGGAACAGCATACGTGTTTGCCTGTGGCTTGCAGATCGGTGATATTTGTACCCCGGTTTGCCAGGACCTCAAAAGCGAATTCTCCCTCATGATGCGTGATGAACAGATTGCAAGATTGGTGGGCGCCGGCGCGCTGGCGCTGATCCTGGGCGCACTTGGTTTTCAATATCTTCAGCATCTGCCGCCCTGTGAAATGTGTCACTGGCAACGCTGGCCGCATATCGCCGCCGCCGCGCTGGGCCTGATCGGCGTGGCGCGCAATGACAA